>SEHC01000601.1 GCA_004173415.1 Lysobacteraceae bacterium | reverse complement strand
ATGGCGCGCTACAACCGCTGGATGAACGACAAGGTCTATGCAGCGGCGGCGCAGATGACGACCAGCGCGTTGGGCGCGGACCGCGGCGCGTTCTTCGGCTCGGTGCTGGGCACGCTCAATCACCTGATGGTGGCCGACCTCATCTGGCTGCAACGCTTTGCCACGCTTCCTTCAGGCGGCGCGCTCGCTGCTTTGCGGGAGCTGCCGGCGCCGGCGGCGCTGGATGACATGCCATATCCCGGTTTCGCCGTGCTGCGGCAAAAGCGCCAATGGCTGGATGGCCTGATCGAGTCCTGGGCCGGCGCGCTGCAGGACGCGGACCTGGACCAGGTCCTCTGCTATGGCGACCGGCCTTTCCGCAAACGACTGGATGGCGTGGTCATGCATTTCTTCAACCACCAGACCCATCATCGCGGCCAGCTCACCACCTTGCTGAGCCAGGCCGGCCTCCAGGTGGGCGAGACCGACTTGCGGGCACTGCTCGGCGACGAACCCGGCTAGCAGTGTGTCAGGCTAGCCCGTGCCGCCTTGCCCGGCGACCAGGGCCAAGACCGCCTGGCGCAGTTCCGCCACTTCATCCTCCAGGGCCTGCAGCCGTGCCTCCAGTGCCGGCGATGTGGTTTCGCCCGAGGAAGAAGCGGAAGACGAGGCGACCCGCGCGGTAACCGTCGCCACGTCCACCGCGCCGCTCAGCAGGTGCACGTAGCGGTCCTCGCGCTGGCCCGCGCCGCGCGGGATCTGCAGCACCAGCGCGGGCTGGCGCTGGGCCAGGCGCTCGAGGTGGTGGCGCACGTCGTCGGCCCCGTTGAAGGCGGCCAGGCGCTCGCCCCGCGACAGCAGTTCGTGCACGGTCTGCGGCCCGCGCAACAGCAGCAGGCCGAGCAGGGCCAGCTGCTGCCGCGACAGGTCCAGGGCCTTGTCGGCCCGGTGCTCGTAGCGTTCGGCGCGCGAGGAAAACACCTGCCTGGCCAATCCCTTCTGCTCCAGCTGGCGCAGCGCGTGATTGACCGCCCCGGGATCCAGCGCCATCACCGGCTCGCGCGCGGTCTTCTGGTTGGCCGCCACCTGGGCCGCGTTCACGGTCAGCGGATAGGCATCGGGCGTGGTCGCCTCCTTTTCGATCAGGCAGCCCAGTACCCGCGCTTCGGCGGCGTCGAGCACCAGTGCGGGAGTTTCATCGTTCGGATCCATGGCGCACCTCGCTGAGCAACGCGCAAGGATAGCGAAATGGCG
>SEHC01000600.1 GCA_004173415.1 Lysobacteraceae bacterium | reverse complement strand
GCCGGTGTAGAACAGGATGCGTTCCGACGTGGTGGTCTTGCCCGCGTCGATGTGGGCCATGATGCCGAAATTGCGGTAACGCTCGATGGGAGTGGTGCGAGCCACGACAGTCTCTCTTTTTTGTGTGTTTGCGGATGGCCGAACGCCGCCCGTGGGCGGCCTTCGGATTCTTCTTGCGGCTACCGCCGCAAGGGCGCCAGGATGGCGCCGTAAGATCCGCGGTTCAGTGCGCCAGCAATGCTTGCGGCGCCCGCGGACCGGGGGCAAATCACCAGCGGTAGTGCGCGAACGCCTTGTTCGCCTCCGCCATGCGATGGGTTTCTTCACGCTTCTTGATGGCGCCGCCACGGTTCTCCGAGGCGTCCATCAGCTCGGCTGCCAGCTTGCGCGGCATCGAGTTCTCGCCGCGCTTGCGCGCCGACTCGATCAGCCAGCGCATGGCCAGGGCCAGGCGGCGCGACGAACGCACTTCGACCGGCACCTGGTAGGTAGCACCACCGACGCGGCGCGACTTCACCTCGACGGTGGGCGAAATGTTGTCCAGCGCCTTCTCGACCAGCTCGAGGGCATTGGGGTTCTTCTCGCTGATCACTTCCATGGCGCCGTACACGATCTTCTCGGCGACGGACTTCTTGCCGCTGTACATGACCATGTTGATGAAACGGGCGATGGTGTGGCTGCCGTGCTTGGGATCCGGCAGGACGGTACGCTGGGGGGTTGAGCCTTTACGCGACATGATCTATTTCCTTAAGCCTTCGGGCGCTTGGCGCCGTACTTGGAACGGCTCTGGCGGCGCTTGGCCACGCCAGCAGCATCCAACGAACCGCGAACGGTGTGGTAACGCACGCCGGGAAGATCCTTGACGCGGCCACCACGGATCAGGACCACGGAGTGCTCCTGCAGGTTGTGGCCTTCGCCACCGATGTAGCTGATGACTTCTTCCTGGTTGGTCAGGCGCACCTTGGCCACCTTGTTGCCATCTGTATGGATTCTTTGATTAAGGCCGGAGCCTTGTGCGTGAAAATGACGGCAGGCCGCATGACGGCCCGCCGAGACAGGAAAGTATAGCTGGCAGGTCAAAACCCCGTCAACTGACGAATTTCAGCCTGCTGGCCCCTCCTGGGCCGGAACACGGGGCGCCTCCGGCGCCCCATTTCTCTTGGTCAGCCCTCCCGGCAAGGCCGGGCGGGCGGTGCCGCTTACTCTTCGACGCCCGCGATCGGCTCGACCGCCGGGGCAGGCTCGGGGACCACGGCCACGGCCTCGGCCGGGGTCGCCGCCAGGGCTTCCATTTCCGAGTCGGTCAGGCCGGACGCATTGCGGCGACGGCTGGCGTGGTAGGTCAGGCCGGTACCCGCCGGGATCAGGCGGCCGACGATCACGTTCTCCTTCAGGCCACGCAGGTTGTCGCGTGTACCGCGCACGGCAGCTTCGGTCAACACGCGGGTGGTCTCCTGGAAGGAGGCCGCCGAGATGAACGATTCGGTCGCCAGCGAGGCCTTGGTGATGCCCAGCAGGACCGGATCGTACTTGGCCGGCAGCTCGTTCTTGCCGAGGACCTTGACGTTCTCCTCCAGCACGCGCTGCTTCTCGGCCTGTTCGCCGTGCAG
>SEHC01000599.1 GCA_004173415.1 Lysobacteraceae bacterium | reverse complement strand
GTCCCACTCGATATCGGCGGCCTGGCCGGGCAACAGCGGCTTGAGGAACTTGACCTGCGGCAGCCGCAGCGGCGGCAGCGGGCCGGTCGTGGCCTCGATCGCCTCGATGACCCGATCCAACACGACCACGCCCGGCACGATGGGACTGCCCGGGAAATGTCCCGGCAGGCTGGGATGGTTCTCTGGAATGGTGAACTGCATGACGCGTTTTCCGGCTGGCCCCTGCGGCAAGGATAACCGAGCCGACCTGAGGGCCGCGTCGTGGCGCACCGGCCCGGTTGGGTGCTTGGCCAAGGCCGCCGGCCTTCAACGCAGCAGCTGGCTCCAGAAACGCGGTCCGAGCCTGGCCATCTGGGTGACGAAGTCGACCGCGCTGCGATACGGGCGATGCGGGAAGCGGCGCTTGCGCAGCTGGTATTCGGCCACGAAGAACAGGCCGAGGATGCCGTAGTTGAGTACGTTGGCGAACAACGACCATTGCTCGTCGCTGACTGGCCAGGGCGGCGCATGGCCCAGCTGGTGAAGCAGGCCGCTGGGCACCGCGCTGAGCGCCAGCCACAGGTTGGCCACCGCCAGCAGGCCCAGCAGCGCCGCCCAGGCCAGGGTCAATTGCCGTGAGTACCGATGCAGCTCTGCGCTCATCGGCATCCCGGCCTGCGCGTACAGGCCTTTGACGATACGCGTGATCAGCGGCGTGCGGCCCCGGCGCAGGCTGCGCCCGAATAGCCAGGACACCAGGGCGATGAACAGCACCGGCGGCGCCAGCAGCGGCATCAGCGCGTAGCGCGACAGCGAGATCGCCCACAGGCCCAGCAGGCACAGGGCCACTAGGGCCAGGGCCCAGCCACGCCGCGCGAGCAGCGGCTCCAGCAGCAGGAAAAGCACCAGGTCGGCCATGGCCAGGGCTGCCCAGGCCCCGTCCGCGCGTGCGCTGGCGAGGTGGGCGAAGACCGGATAGGCCAGGGCCAACAGCAGCCGCAACCCCATCAGCAGGCCGGCAGGCACCTGCGCGGCCGTGGTGGTGGCGTCTGCGAGGGCCGGCGCGGGATCAGGCGAGCTTGTTGGCTTCGACATGCGCCGACAGCGCGCGCAGGGACGCGAAGATGCGACGGTTCTCGTCGTTGTCCGAACGCAGCTGGAAGCCATACTTCTTGCTGATCGCCAGGGCCAGCTCGAGCGCGTCGATCGAATCCAGGCCCAGGCCGGTGTTGAACAGCGGCGCCTCCGGATCGAT
>SEHC01000139.1 GCA_004173415.1 Lysobacteraceae bacterium | reverse complement strand
TCGCGAAGATGTCGTCTTCCTTCACCACCAGGTAGTCGGTGCCGTCCAGCTTCACTTCCGTGCCGCTGTACTTGCCGAACAGGACCTGGTCGCCGACCTTGACCTTGGGCGCGCGGACGCTGCCGTTGTCCAGGGCCTTGCCATCGCCGACGGCGATGACGTTGCCCTTGATCGGCTTCTCGGTGGCCGAGTCCGGAATGACGATGCCGCCAGCGGACAACTTCTCTTCTTCAACGCGCTTGATCACGACGCGGTCGTACAACGGCTTGATATTGCTCATTTCAATCCTCTTAAGTGATTGATTACACTGGGAAAGGGGCGGCGATGTTAGCACTCGCAACAGGAGAGTGCCAGCAGCGCGGGCGCAAAGACCCGGCCAGGCCGGGATGCACTACAGATGGGGGCCGGCGTTTTCGATTCAAGGGCCGGGGGCGGTCAAAAAAAAAGAGCGCACATACAGGGGCATGTGCGCTCTCAATGGAGATGGTGTCGAATCCCTGCTTGGCTGTCTTGACCTGCGCCACTCCCCCCGCCGACTTCCTGTCGAAGCCGGCTTCCTGCCAGCGACTACAGGAATACCCGCATACGGGGGCATTTTCGAGTCGCAAAGCGGCTTCAGCGCGTTAGCAACGGTAGCGCTTCTTAATCAAAAGCTCATCTATTCAACGAGATGAATACCTTGTTGCTACCATAAGCAGACAAGGTGCGCCTATTATTGCTCACCTGGTTAGCATCGGTAGCATTTGCCGATCCATCCACTCGTAGTCATGGGGTAAGGTGCATGGCGTCACATCAAAGCCTAGGAGAGGCGATGACCCAGCAGGAAAGGATTCGCCTGGCACGACGTGCCAGGAGCATGTCGCAGAAGGACCTGGCCCTGGCCGTCGGCGTGCAGCGCAGCGCGGTCAGCCACTGGGAAGCCCCGCTGGGCAAGAACCCCAATGTCTCCCATCTGCGACGCATCGCGCTGGTGACCGGGATCCAGTTCGAATGGCTGGCCACCGGGCGCGGGGAGATGCCGCTGTCCAAGGACGTGGAACTGGACTCCATCGCGACCGCCGAGGCGCTGCTGGTCGAAGACCCGGTGGAGTTCCGCCTGGTCGAGGCGTTCCGCGCCGCGCCACTGCGCACCCGGCTGTCGTTGCTCGAGGTGATGGAGGAACTGGCGGCCCAGCGGATCGGGCGCCGGAAAGGGCGCAACGGCGTGGTCGCCGGCCCGGGAACCGTCGCCAGCGGTTAACCTTGTGAACTGCGCCTGGCCCGCAGGGTCGAAGGCAAGCCCCGCCGGTCCCTGTCCGCCGGCCCGGGCGCATGTATCCATGAGGAAAACCGATGTCCCTGTTGCAACGCCTGCTGGCGCTGCTGGCCGCAGCTGCCCTTGCCCCTGCCTCCCTCGCCGCCAGTGTTGACGACCTGCTGCCGGTCGACCAGGCCTTCGTGCTGTCGGCCAGCGCCACCAGCCGCGATCGCATCGAGATCTCCTGGAAGGTCGCCGATGGTTACTACCTGTACCGGCACCGGATGGACGTGCAGGTGGAAGGGGCGGGCTTCCAGGCCGGCAAGCTGCAGCTTCCCAAGGGCAAGGCGTATCGGGACGAGTTCTTCGGCGACGTGGAGACCTACCACCAGGACGTGACCGGCAGCGTGGCCGGGCGGGCCGCGGCGGGCACCGGCAGCGTCAACCTGCTGGTGAAGTACCAAGGCTGCGCGGATGCGGGCATCTGCTATCCGCCGCAGACCCGCAAGCTGGTGGTGGCATTGCCCGGCAGCGGCGGGCAATTGCCGGCGGGCCTGGCCGGGCGGATCAACGCCGGCGGACTGCCGCTGTTCGGCAAGGCAACGGGGCCGGGCGCGGTGGATGCCCTGCCACTTCCGCAGGAACAGGCCTTCGCCTTCGAGGCCATCGCCTATGACGGCAACCAGCTGCTGCTGCGCTTCACTCCGGCGCCGGGCTACTACCTGTACCGCGATCGCACCCGCATGCGACTCGAAGGAGCCCCCGGCATCTCCCTGGATCCGCCGCGCTGGCCACGCGGCCAAGCCCACCGGGACGAGCATTTCGGTGAAGTGGTGGTCTATTTCGACCAGGTGGAGGTGCCGGTCCCGCTGCGCCGACGCCACGGCGATGCCGCCGAGGCCACGCTGCAGGTCACCTTCCAGGGCTGCCAGAAGGACGGCATCTGTTATCCGCCGATGACCCGCACGGCCAGGTTGGCCATTCCCGCCGGCAAGGCCGCCGGCGCCAGCGCCTCGACGTCTTCGCCGGACCCGTCCCAGCTGCCGCCATCGCCACTCGCCGACGTCTCCACGGACACGGCTTCGGCCAGCCCTGGCGATACCCCGCCGCCGCCCGGCAACCCGGTGGGCGCCACCCTCGCCGACCCGGCCGCACCACTGCAGGTCGCCCGGACCACGCCGCCGCCGGCGGCCCTGCGCAAGGCGGGGGCTGCGCCCGGGATGCTGGCCGCGCTGCTGTTGGCCCTGGCCGGCGGACTGATCCTCAACCTGATGCCCTGCGTGCTGCCCGTGCTGTCGTTGAAGGCCCTGTCGCTGGCCGGCGGCGGCGCCCAGGCCCGCGCCAGTGCGGTCTGGTACACCGCCGGGGTGCTGCTGAGCTTCATTGCCATCGGCGCCATCGCCCTGGGCCTGAGGGCCGCCGGACAGGCCTTGGGCTGGGGATTCCAGTTGCAGCAGCCGCTGGTGATCGCCGCCCTGGTGTACCTGATGTTCGCGGTCGGCCTGAGCCTGTCAGGCGTGTTCGCCCTGGGCCACCGCTTCGCCGGTGCCGGTCACGACCTGACCTCGCGCAGCGGCCCGGCCGGGGATTTCTTCACCGGGGTGCTGGCCGTGGTCATCGCCAGCCCCTGCACCGCGCCGTTCATGGGCGCGGCCCTGGCCTTTGCCTTCACTGCCTCGACGCCGCTGGCCTTGCTGGTGTTCGCGTTCCTGGGCTTGGGGCTGGCCCTGCCGTTCCTGCTGATCGGCTTCGTGCCGGCCCTGGCCCGGCGCCTGCCCCGGCCCGGCGCATGGATGGAGACGCTGAAGCATTTCCTCGCCTTCCCGATGTATCTGACCGCGGTGTGGCTGCTCTGGGTGCTGGGCAAGCAACGCGGCGTGGACGCGATCGGCCTGGTCCTGGCCGGCCTGGTGCTGCTGGCCCTGGGCCTGTGGTGGTACCAGCGGCTGCGCCTGCAGGTTGCGCCGTTGCACCGGACCCTGGCGATCCTGGTGCTGCTGGCGTCGATCGTGCCGCTGGCCTGGGTGCATCGCCTGCAGGGCAACACAGGCCCTGCCAGCGTCGCGACCGACGCGGTGCCGTATTCGGCGGCCAGGCTTGCCGCGCTGCGTGCCGAGGGGCGGGTCGTGTTCGTGGACATGACCGCCGACTGGTGCGTGACCTGCAAGGCCAACGAGAAGGCAGTGCTGGCGCGCGAGGATTTCCGTGCCTCGATGCGCGAGGCCGACGCGGTCTTGATGCAAGGCGACTGGACCAACGTGGACCCGGCCATCACCGCGTTCCTGGAGCAGCACCAGGCCGTGGGCGTGCCGCTGTACGTGGTGTTTCCCAGCGACGGCGGCGCCGGGGAAGTGCTGCCCACCGTGCTGACCCAGAAACTGGTGGCCGCCGCGCTGCAGCGGGCCAGGCGATGAAATCGGGCACCGGGCGCGTACTCCTGGCCGCCCTGCTGGCCGGGGGCCTGGGCCTGCTGGCCAGCCTGTGGTGGGGCGGCAGTCCGTTGCAGCGTACCGAGTCGGGCCAGCGTGTCCTTCAGGCCGCGCTGGACGCCAGCGCCGCAAAACCACCGCACGGCGTGGAACCGGCACGGCCGGGCCAGCGGATGCCGCCGATCCGGCTCCCCGACCTGCAGGGCCGGACCCGGCCGCTGCCGGAAACGTATGCGGGCAAGCCCCTGCTGATCAACGTGTGGGCCAGCTGGTGCGGCCCCTGCATCGAGGAGATGCCGGAACTGGACCGCTTCGCCAAGGCCCAGGACGACGACGGCGTCCAGGTGATCGGCCTGGCCCTGGACACGGCCGACAACGTCAACGCCTTCCTGCGGCGCATTCCGGTGGGCTACCCGATCCTGCTGGACAGCCCGGGGCCGGCCGACGCCAGCGTCTGGCTGGGCAACCGCAAGGGCGTACTGCCGTATACCGTGCTGGTGGCCGCCGATGGCACGATCCTAAAACAGAAGGTAGGTCCGTTCGCCGTCGGCGAGATCGACCGCTGGGCCGAACCTTGATCCTGCGTTCCCGGCCGAATTCAAACAGGCACTTAAATCGCGGGTAACTTCTGCGAACTGGACAGCATTGGCACCATCAAGCAGACTGCGCCGCTTCCGCTGGAGCATTCGATGGCAAAGCTGCTGGTCCTGCACGGCCCCAACCTCAATCTGCTGGGCACCCGCGAGCCCGAAGTCTACGGCCGCACCACCCTGGCCCAGATCGACGCTGCCCTGGTCGCCCAGGCGAGCGCCGCCGGGCACGAGGTGCAGGTCTTCCAGTCCAACGCCGAACACCTGCTGGTCGATCGGGTCCAGGCTGCGCGCAGCGACGGCACCGCCTTCGTCCTGGTCAACCCGGCCGCCTTCACCCACACCTCCATCGCCCTGCGCGACGCGCTGGCCGCGGTCAGCCTGCCCTTCATCGAGATCCACCTGTCCAACCCGCACGCACGCGAGCCCTTCCGCCAGCAGAGCTATTTCAGCGACCTGGCGGTGGGCGTGGTCTGCGGTTTCGGGGCCGACAGCTACCGCTACGCGATGGACGCGGCGCTCAAGAAGCTGGGAGTGGGCAGAGAGGAGTGAGGAACGGCGAATCGCTTCCCCTCACTTCCCCCTTCCCACTGCTCTCCGCTTACTCCTCATCCAACCATCAGACCCATTCCCGAGGCCACCATGGACCTGCGCAAGATCAAGAAGCTCATCGACCTGCTGGAAGAATCCAATCTCGCCGAAATCGAGATCAAGGAAGGCGAGGAATCCGTCCGCCTGGCACGCGTGCCGAAGGGCAGCTACGCGCCCCAGGCGCAGATGTATGCCGCGTCCGCGGTCGAGCAGCGCGGCGCGGCGCCGATGCCGATGACCTCGCCCAGCGAAGCGGCGACCGGCGGCAGCGCCAAGCCGGCCGGCAATGACCTGCCCGAAGGCCATGTGATGCGCGCGCCGATGGTCGGCACCTTCTACACCTCGCCGTCGCCGGACAAGCCGGCCTTCGTCAGCATCGGCCAGGCGGTCAAGGCCGGCGAGACCCTGGCCATCATCGAGGCGATGAAGATGTTCAACCCGATCGAGGCCGACGTCTCCGGCACCATCCTGGCCATCCTCACCGAGAGCGGCTCGCCGGTCGAATTCGACCAGCCGCTGTTCGTGATCGGGTAAGCGGGCTCGCGGGCGGCCCCCGCCGCCTGGCCGCGAACGCCCGCCGGCATGGCCGCGGGCCGGAACGACTCCAAAGGAAACGACTCATGCTGGACAAAGTTGTAATCGCCAATCGCGGTGAAATCGCGCTGCGCATCCTGCGCGCCTGCCACACCCTGGGCATCCGCACCGTCGCGGTGCATTCCACCGTCGACCGCAACCTCAAGCACGTGGCCATGGCCGACGAATCCGTCTGCATCGGCCCGGCCGCCTCCAAGGACAGCTACCTCAACATCCCGGCGATCATCGCCGCGGCCGAGGTCACCGACGCGCAGGCCATCCATCCGGGTTACGGCTTCCTCAGCGAGAACGCCGACTTCGCCGAACGGGTCGAGCAGTCCGGCTTCATCTTCATCGGACCCAAGGCCGACACCATCCGCCTGATGGGCGACAAGGTCGAGGCGATCCGGGCGATGAAGGCCGCCGGCGTGCCGTGCGTGCCGGGTTCCGGCGGGCCGCTGGACGACGACATCGTCACCAACACCAAGATCGCGCGCGAGATCGGCTACCCGGTGATCATCAAGGCCGCCGGCGGCGGCGGCGGCCGCGGCATGCGCGTGGTCCA
>SEHC01000598.1 GCA_004173415.1 Lysobacteraceae bacterium | reverse complement strand
GCCAGGTTGCGGGCCACGAAGCTGCCGCCGGAGCCGCGGCTGACCGGTGCCACCAGGGTCATGAAGTTGCCCGTGCCGATGGCCAGCAGCCGGGTGCGGATCTCGCGGAACGCGTCCACCTCGCGGCGCTGGTCGTCGGAACGGTAGATGGTGGCCCGGTCTTCCAGCTGCAGCGGCGACAGCGCGTTGGCGGTGGTCCGCGAGACGATCGAGCGTCCGGGAGGCGGCAGGTCGTTGCCCAGGGAGTGGTCGTTGCTCATCTTGCTCATATCACTTCCATGTGGCGAAGGGTGTAGGCGAGGCCGTACAGGGTCGGCACCGACATCAGCAGGACCGCGGCCAGGGCCAGGCTGCGCATGGACTGGCGTCGCCGCTGGCGGGTGCGATAGGCGGGAATGGCGCCGAGTACGGGCAGGCCGGCATCGCGTTCGATCTGCCGCGGCGAACGTACCCGCGGGTCGTACTTGACCACGCCCAGCAGCAGCCCCAGTGGCGCCAGCAGGCCCAGCAGCAGGCCGCCACCGGCGATGTGCATGGTCCGCAGGCCGCTGGGCAGCAGCGGCATCGCGGCCGGTTCCTGGATGCGGAAGCTGAGGCCGCGCTGCTCGGCGTCGAGGTTCATCGACACGCGTGCGTTCTCGCGGCGCTTGAGCAGGTCCTGGTAGAGATCGCGGTTGACCTCGTAGTCGCGGGTCAGTTCGGCCAGCGCGCTTTCCGACGAGGCGATCCGGCGGCCGCGGCCGAGTTCGCCCTCGAGCAGGCTCTGGGCGGTGTTGACCCGGGCGGCGGTGGCCGACGCGGTGCGGCTGACTTCGGCCAGCCTGCTGCGCAGTTCCGCGTACAGCGGGTTGTAGGTGGCGGTGCCGTCGAGGCTGTCGGGCGATTGGGTCTTGCGCATTTCGCGCCTGGATTCCTCGGCCCGGAGTTCTTCTTCCAGGTCGCGGATCTGGTGCTGCAGCCTGACCACGTCCGGGTGCTGGTTGGTGTAGGTGAGCAGCAGCTGGTCGCGCTGCGACTGCAGTTCGACCAGCCTGGCGCGGAACTGGCCCGAGCGGGTCTGCACCGTGCTGATCTCGCTCTCGCCCGACAGCTGCGAACGCAGCGCCGACTGCTGCGAATTCAGGTCGATGAGCTCGAGCTTGGAGGTCTCGACCACGCGCCGCAGTTCGCCGATGCGCGAATTGATGTCGGCCTCGACCCCGGGGCGGGCGTCGGGGTTGGCGCTGCGGTAGCGCTC
>SEHC01000138.1 GCA_004173415.1 Lysobacteraceae bacterium | reverse complement strand
CCACGGCGGCGTGGCGGCAGACATCGAGGAGGTCTTGGCTCGGGCGGAGGGGGGCAGCGGATCGTTCGACGGGACGCCTGGCGAATGGGCCGGGTCCGGGCGGGCCGCTGCTTCCGGCCTTGCAATGGGCCAAGGGTAAGCGGTGCGGGGGCGGGTGTCCAGCGCCGGGCGCCGCCTCGCCCTTACAATCCAGCCCGCAGCGGAATACGGAGACAGTCCATGTGGTACGCCATCGAAGGCCGTGATGCGGCCAACGCCTTGCCCCGGCGCCTTGCCGCCCGGTCCGCCCACCTGGCCAGGCTGGTCGCCCTGCGCGACGCAGGGCGGCTGCTGCTGGCCGGCCCCTGTCCGGCGATCGATGCCGAAGACCCCGGCCCGGCCGGCTTCAGCGGCAGCATCGTGATCGCGGAGTTCGAATCACTGCCGGAGGCGCAGGCCTGGGCCGATGCGGACCCCTACGTGGAAGCGGGGGTCTACGCGCGGGTGGAAGTGCGGCCGTTCCGCAAGGTCCTGCCATGAGCGGCCCGGCCGGACTCCGGGCCGGTTTGCTGCGGGACGCACTGGAGCGGGCGTTCGCCCCCACCGTGCTGGTGGTCAATGACGACAGCCACCTGCACGCCGGTCATGCCGGCGCCCGCGACGGGCGAGGGCATTTCAGCGTGGAGATCGTCAGCGAATCGTTCCGTGGCATGCCGGCGCTGGCGCGCCACCGGGCGGTCTACGCAGCCGTGGGCGACCTGATGGAAACCGACATCCATGCCTTGTCGATCCAGGCCCGGGCGCCCGGCGAGAACGCACCGGTGAGCCACGACTGAGCTGGCGCTCGATGCTGCGTTGCAGCAAGTTTTTGCTTTAAACCACGCATTCAAGTCAATGATTCTGTTTGTGTTTTCGGTTGACATAACACCAGCTTTACAACTCGTTATGGAAACGATTACAGTCCGGGCCACCTAGTTGGGTCACAACCCCGGGAGGGGCGGTGGATGGCGCGAACCAATGTCACCATCAAGGATGTCGCACGCGAGGCCGCGGTATCGGTCGCGACCGTGTCACGGGCCTTGAACGGCCATGAGAACGTGGCCGAAAGCGTGCGCAAGCTGGTGGTCGAGACCGCCAGCCGGCTGCGCTACCAGCCCCATGCCGCCGCGCGAAGCCTCAGCAGCCGCCGCACCCAGACCATAGGCGTGGTCCTGCCGGACCTGCATGGTGAGTTCTTCTCCGAGCTGATCCGGGGCATCGATGCGGTCGCCCGGGCGCATCGCCGGCACCTGCTGGTTTCCAGCTACCACGGCCATCCGGAAGAGCAGGGCGAGGCGCTGCGCGCGATGCGCGGGCGGGTCGATGGGCTGCTGGTGCTGTCGCCCTATGCCGACCGCCCCGGCTTCCTCACCGACTACCTGCCCCAGGCCTTGCCGGCGGTGCTGATCAACACCTATCTTCCGGATTCCAGCTATCCGGTCCTGAGCATCGACAATTTCGGCGGGGCTTCGGCGATGGTCAGGCACCTGGCCGAGTCGGGCCGCCGGCGCATTGCCTTCATCTGCGGTCCGCAGGGCAACTTCGATGCCAGCGAGCGCCTGCGCGGCTACCGCAGCGCCCTGGCCGAGCACCTGCCCGGCGCCGAAGCAATGGAGTTGCCGGGCGATTTCGATGAATCCTCCGGCTATGAAGCGGGCAAGCGCATCCTCGCGGGCCGCCAGCGGCCGGACGCGGTCTTCGCCGCCAACGACATGATGGCGCTGGGTTGCCTGTATGCCTTCAACGAGGCCGGGGTCAGGATCCCCGGCGACATCGCCCTGGCCGGTTTTGACGACATCCCGCTGGCGCGTTTCGTCCACCCGCCGCTGACCACGATGCGGGTCAACATCGCCGAACTGGGCGGGCTTGCGCTGGGCAAGCTGCTGGTGGCGATCGAGAACGAAGGCGTCGACGACGCCACTTCGCAAACCCTGGTTCCCGAGTTGATCGTCCGGGAGTCCAGCACCACCTCCGCGGGCGATGCCCACAACCTCCGCGCCGGTGCCCCCGCCCCGGCGATCCCAAGCGTGTCCTGAAGAATCGAAAAGCGGTCCCACCCTGTCTTGCCCGCCCTGGGAGGGGCGACACCATGAAAATGCATATGCAACGCAACAACCGTCCTGCCCGCACCCTGCTTGCCGGCGCGCTGGCCAGCTGCCTGTTGCTGGGCGTGGCGCCGAGCGTGTTTGCACAATCGACCAGCGCGACGATCCGCGGACAGGTGTCCGCCGATTCGACGCCGGCGGCCGACGCCAAGGTCACCGCCACCAATCTGGCGACCGGCCTGAGCCGCAGCGTGCAGGCCGGGGCCAACGGCGGTTATTCGCTCGGAGGCCTGCCACCCGGCACCTATCGCATCGACGTGGTTGCTGGCGGCCAGACGAGTTCGCAGAACGTGACCGTGGCCATCGGCCAGACCGCCACCCTCAACCTGGGCGTTGGCGGGGTTGCCGAATCAGCCCCCGCCGGCGCCGCGACCGACCTGGAGACCGTCACCGTGCAGGGCACGATGCTGGCCGAGACCAAGACCTCCGAAGTGGCGACCTACGTCTCGCAGAAGCAGATCGAAGCGCTGCCGCAGGCATCGCGCAACTTCCTGGCCTTCGCCGATACCGTGCCCGGCATGATCTTCGAGACCGGCGCGGACGGCTCGAGCAAGTTGCGCAGTGGCGCCCAGAGCTCGAACGGCATCAACGTGTTCATCGACGGCGTCGGCCAGAAGAACTACGTGCTGAAGGGCGGCATCAGCGGCCAGGATTCGTCCAGCGGCAGTCCCTTCCCGCAGCTGGCGATCGGCGAATACAAGGTCATTACCTCGAACTACAAGGCAGAGTACGACCAGATCAGCAGTGCCGCGGTGACCGCGGTGACCAAGTCGGGCACCAACGAGTTCGAGGGCAGCTTCTTCTGGGACTACACCAGCGACAACTGGCGCAAGCCGACCTTCGCCGAGGAGCAGTCCGGGGCCAAGACGCCGTCCAGCGAGGAACAGTACGGCGCAGCCTTCGGCGGGCCGATCATCAGGGACAGGCTGTTCTTCTTCGTGACCTATGAAGCCAAGGAAATCGAGCGTCCCCGCGACGTGCGCTTCGGCACCAGCAACTTCGACCCGGCCTACATCACCCCCGAGCTCGCTTCCTACCTGGGAGCGGCGAACTCGCCTTTCGAGCAGGACAATTACTTCGGCAAGCTGACCTGGTTTGCCGGCGACGACCACCTGGTGGAGCTGTCGGCCAAGCGCCGCGAGGAAACGGAGATCACCGGCGTGGGCGACGGCCCAAACACCCCCGGCTACGGCAGTGCCAAGAGCAACGACAGCACCCGCATCGACCTTCGCTGGCAGTGGAACGGGATCAACTGGCTGAACGACCTGCACCTGACCTCGGAGGATGATTTCTGGAATCCGCGCCCGGTCAGCATCGGCCCGGGCCGGTCCATCCGCTCAACGCTGGCCAACTTCAACGACGGCGACACGCTGTTGAACCTGGGCGGCGGCGCGGACTACCAGAACAAGGGTCAGAAGGGCATGTCGCTGCAGAACGACTTCACCTTCAACGGCTTCGAGGGCCATACGATCAAGGCGGGCGCGAAGTTCAAGAGCGTCAAGATCGAATCCTTCGAGCAGCAGCCCTACAACCCGCAGTTCCGTTACGACCTCAACGAGAACATCGACGACGGCCGCTTCGCGATCGACGACTTCATCCCCTGGCGGGTCGAGTTCGGCGCGCCGCTTCCGGGGTTCGAGGACCGCACCATCAGCTCGCGCAACAAGCAGTACGGCATCTACCTGCAGGACGACTGGGAGGTCAATGAACACCTGACCCTCAACGCCGGCCTCCGCTACGACTACGAACGCACCCCGGGATACGAGGACTACCGGACCCCGGCGGGCGTCGTGGCCGCACTGCGTGGGTGGACCAACCTGCAGGGCCCCAACATCGACTACGACATCGAGGACTACATCAGCGACGGCAGCCAGCGCGAGGCGGACGACGACAACTGGGCGCCGCGACTGGGCTTCTCCTACGACATCGGCGCCGACCAGCGGCACGTGGTCTTCGGCGGCATCGGCCGTTCCTACGACCGCAACCTGTTCGATTACCTGGCGCTGGAGCAGTCGAAGAGCACCTTCCCCCGCTACAACTATTTCTTCAACACCACCGACCACCCCTGCACGGTGGGGACCGGCACCTGCGTGGCCTGGGACGAGTCCTTCTACGACCCGGCGAACCTGTACGCACTCACCGCGGCGAACCCGAACCTCGGCTCCGAGGTCAACATGATCAACAACAACCTGGAGACCCCGTATTCGGACCAGCTCAGCATCGGCATGCGCAACAGCTTCGCGGTGATGGGCAACGACTGGAACACGTCGGCTACCATCGCCCACATTCGCAGCTACGACGGGATCCTCTTCACCCTGGGCAACCGCTATCCGGATGGCAGTTACCGCAACCCCGCCAATCCGACCGCTACCTGGGGCAGCCAGGCATGGGGTTTCCCGATCCCGGGCTACGGCACCCTGATCCTGGCCGACAACGGGATCGAGACCAAGTTGAACCAGTTGCTGCTGTCCGTCGACAAGCCCTACACCAGCAGCTCGCCGTGGGGCTTCACCGTGGCCTATACCTACAGCGACGCGAAGGAAAACCGGCTCAATGCCGCCAACAGCGACGAGCATTACTCGTTCGACTATCCGAACCTGGACGACCAGCCGTTCCTGCGGTCGCTCGGCATACCCAAGCATCGCCTGGTGGCGACGGGCATCTACGAACTCTGGGGCTTCACGCTTTCCAGCAAGTTGACCCTGGAAAGTCCGCGTCCCAAGGACGCCACCAACTGTTTCAACGCGGCCAGCTTCGACAACTGCTTCTTCGATCCGGCGATCCCGGACGGGACCATCGGCTTCAAGCAGTTCGACCTGGCCCTGCAGAAGGTCTGGGACACCGGCGGAGGGGTGAAGCTGCGCGTGCGTGGTGATGTCTTCAACGTCTTCAACTGGCAGAACTTCACCGATTACGACACCTGGCGCGGTGGGCCCGGCAGCCCGAACCCGAATTTCCTGAACCGCAACGGCGTCGGCACGATCTACCCGCCGCGCATGTTCAAGCTGTCCTTCGGCCTGGACTGGTAATCGGCTGCGAGCCGGCCGCCCCGACAAGGGCGGCCGGCTTTACCGCAAGCACGCACCACCGCTTCGCCGCAATGAATTCCGCACGCGCCCAGCTGCGGATGTAACCGTTTACAGACAGGACCAGGGTGTCAATGAAATCTCGTAGTTTCCGTTCCACGGCCACTGTAATGCTCATCGCACTCGCCACCGTGGTGGCGGGCTGCAAGAAACCGGCCGAACCGGTCGCCCAGGGCACGCCGCCAGCGACCACGGGACAGGTGGCGCAGGCGCCGGCCGCGCCGGCCAGGCCCGAACTTCCCCCGCTGTTCCGCGACATCGAGCGGCGCACGTTCCAGTTCTTCTGGGACACGACCAACGAGACCAACGGGCTGACCCCGGACCGTTTTCCCTCGCGTCCCTTCTCCAGCATCGCCTCGGTCGGCTTCGCCCTGACCGCCTACCCGATCGGCATCGAGAACAACTGGGTCAGCCGCAACCAGGCGGTCGACCGGACCCTGCTGACGCTGAAATTCTTCCGCGACATGGAGCAGGGGCCCGAGCGCACCGGCAAGGGCGCGTACAAGGGCTTCTACTATCACTTCCTCGACATGCAGCAGGGCCACCGCTACGACAGCTGGGTCGAGCTTTCCAGCGTCGATACCGCGTTGCTGATGATGGGCGTGCTGTTCGCCCAGTCCTATTACGACCGCGACGAGCCCCGCGAGAAGCAGATCCGCGAGATCGCCGAGGAACTCTACCGGCGCGTCGACTGGACCTGGCTGCAGCAGAACAAGCCCCTGATCTCGATGGGCTGGTTCCCCGAGAGCGGCTTCATCCCGCATGACTGGAGCGGCTACGA
>SEHC01000137.1 GCA_004173415.1 Lysobacteraceae bacterium | reverse complement strand
GCGATCGCCTCGACCAGCTTGCCGGTCAACTCGGGCAGGCTCATCGCCGGTTGCAGGTCGTAGGTGGCGACCCGGGGGCTGGGCACCAGGATCCGCTCCTCGCCGGCGAACGGCTCTTCACGGCCGCCGCTGAAGAAAAAGGTCACGTGCGCGTATTTCTCGGTTTCGGCGATGCGCAACTGGCGCAGGCCCGCTTCGGCCAGCAGTTCGCCGAAGGTGTGGCGCAGGTCGTCGGGACCGAAGGCCACGGCGGCCGGCAGCCTGGCGTCGTATTCGGTCAGGCAGACGTAGCGCGACAGGCGCGGGCGACGCGCCTGGAATCCGTCGAACCCGGGCGCAACGAAGGCCGAGGTGATCTGCCGGGCGCGATCGGCGCGGAAGTTCATGAACACCACCGCATCGCCGTCGCGCATCGGCTGGGCACCGTCGATCACCGTCGGCAGCACGAACTCGTCGTTCTCGCCGCGCGCATAGGCGGCCTGCAGGGCGGAGACGGGGTCGGCCGCACGCGGTCCGCTGGTTTCGACGATCGCGTCCCAGGCCAGGCGCAGCCGCTCCCAGCGCTGGTCGCGGTCCATCGCGTAATAGCGGCCGCTGACCGAGGCCACGTGCGCATTGCCGTGCGCCGCGCAGGCGGCCTGCAGCTTTTCCAGGCTGGCCTGGGCCGAACGCGGTGGCGTGTCGCGGCCATCGAGGAAGGCATGCACGGCCACCCGCCCGACGTGGCGGCGGCTGGCCAGCTCGAGCATCGCCAGGATGTGGTTCTCGTGGCTGTGCACGCCGCCCGGCGAGAGCAGCCCGAACACATGCAGGGTGCCGGCCGCGGCGGTGGCGTCATCGCAGGCGCCGGCGAGTTCGGCGTTGTCGAAAAAGCCGCCGTCCTCGATCGCTGCGTCGACCCGGGTCAGGTCCTGGTAGACGATGCGGCCGGCGCCCAGGTTCATGTGGCCGACTTCGGAATTGCCCATCTGCCCGTCGGGCAGGCCAACATGGCGGCCTTCGGTATGGATCAGGGTATGCGGCGCGTCCTGCAGCAGGCGCCTCCAGTTCGGCAGCGTGGCCTGGGCGACGGCGTTGTCGGCGATCTCCTCGCGATGGCCCCAGCCATCGAGGATCAGCAGGACGACGGGCTTGGGACGCGACGGAGTTGGGGGCACGGCAACGATCCAGTGACTTCAGGCAGGTGCCGATTGTAGCGAAGCATGCTCGACTGCATGGCGGGACGTCCCCAGGCAGCGACCGCGCCACCGGCTTGGCGCCGGCTTAAACCTTCGCAGCGTCCGCGGCATCCCATCTCCACCCACCCCGAAAGGAAACGCATATGTCCGCCACACGCACGCTGCTGTCCCTCGCCCTCGCCCTGGCCCTGAGCGCCGGCAATGCCCTGGCCGCCGAAAGCATCTCCAAGGTCAACGGCAGCATCAGCGCCGAAGCCGGCCAGGCCTACGGGGACCTGGAAACCGTCAACGGCAGCATCCGCATCCAGGACGGGGCCACTACCCAGGATGCGGCGACCGTCAACGGCAGCATCAGCGTGGGCGGCAAGGCCACCACCGGCTCGCTGGAAACCGTCAACGGCAGCATCAGGCTCGATCGCGGCGTGACCGTCGCCGGCGACCTGGAAACGGTCAACGGCAGCATCTTCGTCGATCGCGGCGGCAAGGTGACCGGTGGCGCGGAGACCGTCAATGGCGCCATCGGCCTGGTCGCGACCCAGCTGGGCGGCGGTATCGAAACGGTGCGCGGCAGCGTCACCGTGGGCGTCGATTCCCACGTCAAGGGCGGCCTCAAGGTCAGCAAGTCGACCGGCCTGTTCAACCTGGACAGCAAGAAGCCGCCGCGCATCATCATCGGCCCCAACGCCGTGGTCGAAGGACCGCTGGTGTTCGAGCGCGAAGTGAAGCTGTACGTGCACCGTAGTGCCAGGACCGGGACGATCACCGGCGCCACCGCGATCGCCTTCGACAGCGCCACCGCGCCGCAGGACTGAGCAGGGCGCCGGACAGGCTAGAATCCGGGGTTCCGAATTCGAGGAACCCCGGATGCGATCCCAACTGCTGCTGTCCCTCGCCCTGCTGGCCGCCCTGTCGGCCTGCAAGCGCGAGGCTCCCGAAACCGCCACGCCGGCGGCCCAGGCGCCGGCCCCGGCTGCCGCCGCGCACGCCTTCGGCAACGACATCAACGCCGCCGACTTCGGCGAACTGGTCAAGACCCTTTCGTCGGACGAGTTCGAGGGCCGCGGCCCCGGCTCGGCGGGCGAGGACAAGACCGTCGAGTACATCCAGGCGCAGATGCAGCGCATCGGCCTGAAGCCGGGCAATGGCGACAGCTATTTCCAGGATGTGTCGATGGTCGAAACCACCGCCGATGAAAGCACCGTGCTCCGACTGGATGCCAACGGCAAGCCGCGCGAACTGAAGTTCGGCAGCGAGATGGTGATCGGCACGCGCAGTGGCCAGCCGGAAGTGAAGGTGCAGGACAGCGAACTGGTGTTCGTCGGCTATGGCGTGGACGCGCCGGAGCAGAAATGGAACGACTACGCGGGCCAGGACTGGAAGGGCAAGACCGTGGTCATGTTCGTCAACGATCCCGGCTTCCACGGACAGGACGAGTCCCTGTTCGATGGCAAGCGCATGACCTATTACGGGCGCTGGACCTACAAGTTCGAGGAGGCCGCGCGCAAGGGCGCCGCCGCCGCGCTGATCGTGCATGACGATGCGGGCGCCAGCTACGGCTGGGAAGTGGTCAGGAACTCCTGGTCCGGGGCGCAGTACGACCTGCCGGCCAAGGACGACCCGGATGCGCGCCTGCCGGCCCAGGGCTGGATCACCACGGACGTGGCAAAGCAGTTGTTCGCCGACGCCGGCCTGGACCTGGCCCAGGCCTACAAGGATGCCGGCAAGCGTGGCTTCAAGCCGGTTTCGCTCAAGTCGAAGGTGTCCTTCGACCTGAAGAGCACCATCACCGAGAAGAAATCGCGCAACGTGGTCGGGGTGCTGCCCGGCAGCACCCGCCCGGACGAAGCGGTGCTGTACATGGCCCACTGGGACCACCTGGGCAAGCACGAGGGCGAAACCGGCGACAACATCTACAACGGCGCCATCGACAACGCCACCGGCGTGGCCGGCATCCTCGAAGTGGCCGAGGCGTTCGCCCACCAGGATCCCAAGCCGCAGCGCTCGGTCGTGTTCCTGGCCGTGACCCTGGAGGAATCCGGGCTGCTGGGTTCCAAGTATTACGTCGCCCACCCGACCTTCCCGCTGGCCAAGATTGCCGGGGTGATCAATATCGACGCGATGTCGGTGGCCGGCAAGGCGCGCGACCTCACCGTGACCGGCTTCGGCAGTTCCGAGCTCGAGGACATCCTCAAGCCGATCGCCGCCGCGCAAGGCCGCACCCTGCACGGCGAGACCTCGGTGCAAAGCGGCTTCTACTTCCGCTCTGACCACTTCAATTTCGCCAAGGCCGGCGTGCCGGCGCTGTACGCCGACGGCGGCGAGGACCTGGTCGATGGCGGCAGCGACGCCGGCAAGGCCGCCGCGGAAGACTATGGCAAGAACCGCTACCACAAGCCCGCCGACCAGTACGATCCGGCGACCTGGAAGCTGGACGGCACCATCGATGACCTCAATGCGCTGTATGGCGTGGGCAAGGAGCTGGCCGGCGGCGACAAGTGGCCGAACTGGTATTCCGGCAATCCGTTCAAGGCGGCCCGCGACCGGATGATGCAGGCCAACTGATCCCGGTTGCGGGACGGGCCCCCCGAAGCGATGCCGGCTCCTCCGGCGCCGCACAGGGGGCCTTCCCGGGAAATCACCATCGGCGCCCGCGGGCGCCGTTTTTTTCCGGCTTGCGCTAGGCTATGGCAACTTCCCGGGGAGACGAACATGTCCATCGCGTACTGGTGCATCCTGATCGCCGCGGTCCTGCCCTATGTCTGGGTGTTCGTCGCCAAGCAGTCCGGCGAGCGCTACAACAACCGCGATCCGCGCGGCTGGCAGGCCAAGCAGACCAACCCACGCTCGCAGCGCGCGCATGCCGCCCACCTCAACGGCTTCGAATCGTTCCCGGCGTTCGTCGCCGGCGTGCTGATGGCGCAGCTTGCCGGCGTGGACGTCGGCACGATCAACCTGCTGGCCATCGCCTTCGTCATCGCCCGGGTGCTGCACGGCGTGTTCTACCTTGGCAACGTGCAAGCGCTGCGCAGCCTGGTCTGGCTGGTCGGCTTCAGCAGCGCCATCGCCCTGATCGTCATGGCGGCCTTGCGGATCGGCTGAGCCGGTTCCCGCAGGGCCGCAGCGGACGCGGCTAAAGGCCCGCCTCGTCCCAGCCGAACAGGTCCATCGCCTTGCGCCATTCTGCGTCCGCCGGCGCGGCCACGGCGATGCGCTGGCCGCCGACCGGATGGGTGAAGGACAGCCGCGACGCGTGCAGGAGCATGCGATGCACCCCGCGCATGCGGAACTGCAGGTTGTGGCGGCCGTCGCCGTGGCTGGTGTCGCCGACCAGGTGGTGGAACGCGTGCTTGAGGTGGCGTCGGATCTGGCGGAAGCGGCCGGTTTCCAGCTGGCAGTTCAGCAGCGCGTAGCGCGAAGTCTCGAATCCGTTCGACGGCACCGGCAGTTCGCCGGTCGCCAGGCGGGTGAAATGGGTCACCGCCGGCTTCTTCAACGGCTTGCCGGGCCCGCCGTCGAGTGGATGGTCGATGGTGAAGGACGCCTCGGGCCAGCCACGGCAGACCGCCAGGTATTCCTTGCGCACGTCCTGCGACATCAGGGTCTGGCCCAGCGCGGCGGCGGTCTCGCGGTCGAAGGCCAGCAGCAGGCAGCCGCTGGTGGCGCGATCCAGGCGATGGATCAGGAAGATCGGCCTGCCGAACTGCTCGCGCAGGCGGTCCGCGGCGAAGTCGGTTTCGCCTCGCGCCAGCTTGCTGTCGTGGACCATCAGCCCGGCCGGCTTGGCGATGATCGCCAGCCAGTCGTCGGCGTACAGGACCGGCAGGCCGGCGGCCGGGTCGGAGGGAGTGTCCTGCATCAGACAGGTTCTAGCTCAGGCCGTGTCGCAGCCACAGTACCGCTTCGGCTTCGTTGGCGAACACCCGCGTGCGCATGCCCGCCTCCATGGCGAAGATCTCGCAGTACTCGATCTGCTGCAGCCCCTGTGGCTTGACGTGGGCGATGCGGACCTGGTCCAGCGCGCTCCCCTTCATCGCCTCGACCAGCAACCGCCAGTGTTCCGCCGACAAGGGCTCGCCCGACATCTCGTCGATCAGCAGCAAGGCCGGCGAGGGTCGCTGGGCCAGTTCGGCCTTGATCGCGCGCCAATAGGCCAAGGTGTTTTCCAGCGTGCCCTCGCCGTGGACCACCGCCTTCAGGCCAACGCGGTGGGGTGAGAAGACTATGTCGAAGGAGGCGGTTTTCATCGCGCATTCCCCACTGGCCGGACGCTGGACAGCACGCCTGACAGCGTCGCGGGTCGCTCATGCTGGCGTGCCGCGGACGCCATGTCAGCGGCGCGGCCACGCGGCCAGCAAGGCCCACAGGCCGCCGATGCCGGCGATCCACGACGAGGCGGGCACCGACAGGATGCGCGGGCCACCAGCCTCGAAGCCGTACAGCACCGCGGCCACGATCAGCAGGCCGGTGCCGAGGATGGCGGCCACGATGCGCCGCTGCATGCCCTTCATGGTCTGCGACAGCTCGTTGAGGTCGCGCGAACGCAAGGCCAGCTCATGCCTGCCCTCGACCTGCTGCTTCAGCCAGGAGTGGACCAGGCGCGGCATGTCCGGTGCGTGGGTCATCAGCTCGGGCAGGCGCTTGCGCAATTCCTGCACCGCGCGCTGCGGGCTGTAGCGCTCCAGCAGGATCCGTTCCAACACCGGCTTGGCCACCGCCCAGATGTCCAGCTGCGGATCCAGCTGGCGGCCTACGCCCTCGATGTTCAACAAGGTCTTCTGCAGCAGGATCAACTGCGGCTGCAGGGTCAGCTCGTACT
>SEHC01000597.1 GCA_004173415.1 Lysobacteraceae bacterium | reverse complement strand
AAGCCAACCGGCAGAAGGCGCTCGGCCTGGCCGAGATCGACGCCGCCAGCACCCGTGCCAAGGAAGACCTGCGCAAGCAGGTGTCGGTCCTGGCCGTGAGCGGCGCCGAGAAGCTGCTCAGGCGCGAGATCGACGCCAGCGCCCACAAGGCGCTGCTCGACGAGCTGGCGGCAGAGATCTGATCCGATGAGCCAGGCCCTGACCCTCGCCCGTCCGTATGCCCGCGCCGCGTTCTCGATGGCCCAGGACGAAAACGGCCTGTCCGCTTGGTCCAACGCACTGGGCTTCGCCGCGCAGGTGGCCGCAGATCCGCGCGCCGCGTCGCTGCTGCTCAACCCGCAGCTGACCCATGCCGAGGCGGTCTCGCTGCTTTCGGCCGACGGCGCCGGCGAGTCGTTCTCGCGCTTCCTGGCCCTGCTGGCGGAGAACCGCCGGCTGCCGCAGTTGCCGGAGATCGCGGGCCTGTACGAAGAGCTGAAGGCCGACGCCGAACGCGTGGTCAAGGCCACCGTGACCTCGGCCGAGACGCTGCCGGCGGCCGAACTGGACGTGCTCAAGGCCGCGCTGAAGAGGCGTTTCGGCCGTGAAGTCGAGCTCAGCACCGCGGTCGACGCCTCGTTAATCGGCGGCGCGGTGATCGCCGCGGGAGACGTGGTGATCGATGGCTCGCTGAAGGGCAAGTTGTCGCGCCTGCAGGCCGTACTCGCGCAGTAACCGCGCGGACTCATTCATTTGAACCGCCGGCCCTACGCCGGCACATAGGACTTACCGATGGCAACCACGCTCAACCCCTCCGAAATCAGCGAACTGATCAAGACCCGGATCGAGAAGGTCAAGCTGGCCGCCGAGGCCCGCAACGAAGGCACCGTCACCAGCGTGTCCGACGGCATCGTGCGCATCTTCGGCCTGGCCGACGTGATGCAGGGCGAAATGATCGAGCTGCCGAACGATACCTTCGCCCTGGCCCTGAACCTGGAGCGCGACTCGGTCGGCGCCGTGGTCCTGGGTGATTATGAAAACCTGCGCGAGGGCGACGTGGCCAAGACCACCGGCCGCATCCTCGAAGTGCCGGTCGGCCCCGAGTTGCTGGGCCGCGTGGTCAACGCGCTGGGCGAGCCGATCGACGGCAAGGGCCCGATCGACGCCAAGATGACCGCACCGGTGGAGCGCGTGGCGCCCGGCGTGATCTGGCGCAAGTCGGTGTCGCAGCCGGTGCAGACCGGTTACAAGACCGTCGACGC
>SEHC01000136.1 GCA_004173415.1 Lysobacteraceae bacterium | reverse complement strand
AGCCCTACACCATCCTGCTGCCGCCGCCGAACGTCACCGGCACCCTGCACATGGGCCATGCGTTCCAGCACACGCTGCAGGATGCGCTGGTGCGCTACCACCGCATGCGCGGCTACGACACCCTCTGGCAAGTCGGCACCGACCACGCCGGCATCGCCACCGAGATGGTGGTGTCGCGAAACCTCGCCCTCGAAGGCAAGGGCGAAACGCGCGACTCGCTGGGCCGCGAAGGCTTCATCGAGAAAGTGTGGGAATGGAAGGCGCAGTCCGGCGACACCATCGAGCGGCAGATGCGCCGCATGGGCACCTCGGGCGACTGGACCCGAAGCAGCTTCACCATGGACCCGATGGCCTCGAAGGCGGTGATCGAGGCCTTCGTTCGCCTGCACGAGGAAGGCCTGATCTACCGCGGCCAGCGCCTGGTCAACTGGGACCCGGTGCTGAAGACCGCGATCTCCGACCTGGAAGTGGAGAACGTGGAGCAGGACGGCTTCCTCTGGTCGATCGCCTACCCGCTCAGCGACGGCAGCGGCACGCTGACCGTGGCGACCACGCGCCCGGAAACCATGCTCGGCGATGCCGCGCTGGCCGTGCATCCCGAAGACGAGCGCTATGCGCACCTGGTCGGAAAGACGGTGAAGCTTCCGTTGACCGGCCGCGAGATCCCGGTCATTGCCGACTCCTATGTGGAGAGGGAGTTCGGTACCGGCGTGGTCAAGATCACCCCGGCGCACGATTTCAATGATTACCAGGTCGGCCAGCGCCACGCCCTGCCGCTGATCAACATCCTCACCCCCACCGCTTCGATCAACGACAACGCACCGCAGAAATACCGCGGCCTGGACCGCTATGAAGCGCGCAAGCGCATCCTTGCCGACCTGGAGGAAGAAGGCCTGCTGGTCGAGACCAAGGCGCACAAGCTGCAGGTGCCGAAGGGCGACCGCACCGGCCAGGTGATCGAGCCGTACCTGACCGACCAGTGGTTCGTGCAGATGGACGCCCTGGGCGAACGCGGCCTCAAGCTCGCCAACGACGGCGACGTGCGCTTCGTGCCGGGCAACTGGATCAACACCTATCGCCACTGGATGGAGAACCTGCAGGACTGGTGCATCAGCCGCCAGCTCTGGTGGGGCCATCGCATCCCGGCGTGGTTCGATGACGCGGGCAACGTGTATGTGGGCCGCGACGAAGCCGAGGCGCGTGCGAAGAACTCGCTCGGCGATGACGTTGTGCTTTCGCAGGACCACGACGTGCTGGAGACCTGGTTCAGTTCGGGCCTGTGGCCGTTCAGCACGCTGGGCTGGCCCGATGCGGCCGCCATGGGCGAACGCGGCTTCGACCGCTACCTGCCCAGCAGCGTCCTGGTCACCGGCTTCGACATCATCTTCTTCTGGGTCGCGCGCATGATCATGCTCACCGACCACTTCACCGGGCAGGTGCCGTTCAAGGACGTCTACATCACCGGCCTGATCCGCGACAAGGACGGGCAGAAGATGTCCAAGTCCAAGGGCAACGTACTGGACCCGCTGGACATCATCGACGGCATCAGCCTGGACGACCTCATCGCCAAGCGCACCACCGGGCTGATGAAGCCGACCGATGCGCCGAAGATCGAGAAGGCCACGCGCAAGGAATTCCCCGAGGGTATTCCCGCCCACGGCGCCGACGCGCTGCGCTTCACCATCGCCGCGCTGGCCAACCATGGCCGCGACATCAAGTTCGACATGGGCCGGGCCGAGGGTTACAAGAATTTCTGCAACAAGCTGTGGAACGCCACGCGCTTCGTGCTGATGAACACCGAGGGCTTCGCTGCTCCTGCTGGCGCGCCTGCGGCAGTCACCGACGCTGAAAAGTGGATCCTGTCGCGCCTCGCCAGGACCACGGCCGAGGCCGAAACCCACTACGCCAGCTACCGCTTCGACCTGCTCGCCCAGGCGCTGTACGAGTTCGCCTGGAACGAGTTCTGCGACTGGTTCCTGGAACTCGCCAAGCCCGCGCTCAACGGCAGCGATGCCGCGGCCGCCGACAGCACCCGCCACACCGCGCTGCACGTGCTGGAATCGCTGCTGCGCCTGCTCCACCCGCTGGTGCCGTTCGTCACCGAGGAACTGTGGCAGCAGGTCGCGCCCCGCCTGGGCATCGAAGCGCCGACGATCTCCCTGCAGCCCTACCCCGCTGCTTCCGACCATGCCGCCAACGAGTATGCGCAGGCCGCCACCGACGTGGAGTGGCTGAAGGACATGGTGTCGGCGTTGCGCCGCGTGCGCAGCGAACTGGGCGTGTCGCCCGGCAAGCAGGTGCGCCTGCGGCTGCAGGATGGCAACGACAACGACCGCAAGCTGGCCGATCGCTACGCCTCGCAGCTGGCCTTCCTGCTGAAGCTCGAGTCCATCGAATGGATCCAGCCGGGCGAGCAGGCACCCGCTTCGGCGGTGGCCATCGTCGGCGAACTGAAGCTGCTGGTGCCGCTGGAAGGACTGGTCGACCTGGATGCCGAACGCACGCGCCTGGACAAGGAGATTGCCCGGGTCGCGGCCGAGAAGGAAAAGAGCGAAGCCAAGCTGGCCAAGTTCAGCGACAAGGTGCCGCCGGCGGTCATCGACCAGGAACGCCAGCGCCTGCTCGACTGGAGCGCCCAGCTCAGTGGCCTGGCCGAACAACGCGCCAAGCTCTAGGCGCGGCTCGCAGGAGCTGCGCAAGCTGCGATCCAGAAAAAGCAGCTGCGAACTGCGCCCTTGTAGGCCCGGAGATTCCGGGTCTCGGCTTACACAGCCCTGGAGCGGATTCCGCTACCTGGGTTTCTTCAGCAGGCTGGAGGCGAAGCCAGCCACGATCAGCGCACCGCCGATCAGCACGGCCCACAACAGCCACGCCTTCCAGTCGCGCTCGGCCGGAGCCGGCGTCAATGCGGTGTCCGCCGCGGCAAGGGCTTCGCCCTTCCCGAGCAGGGCGATGGCCGGTTGCCAGTCCTGTCCGCGCTGCGTGCGCAGCGCATCGACCAACTGCGGCAATGGGGCGTCGGTCCGTATTCCCCGCGCGCTACCGGCAAGCACCGCATACGGCGGCTGCCCCTGCGCCAGGAACACGAGCACTTCAGGGCGATATCCAAGCCTCAGCACGGGCGCGGCGTCGTCGGCGGCGGTCCGGGACGCCAGTCGCCAGAAGTGGTCGCGATTCAGGCGCTGCAACGGCTGCGGCGCGGAGCGGCTGCCATTGCCCTGCAACTGGAAGGCCATCCACTGGCCCGCCGCCGGCTGCCAGGCGGCATCCTCGCCGTCGCGCGACTCGAGTACCCACTCGTTGCTGCTGTTGCCCGGTAGCACCACGTCGGCACGTTCGAACGGAAAACGCCCCTGGATTTCGTAGACGAAGGTCGCCCTGCCCTGCTTGTCGACCACGCGCTTGCCGGCGACTTCTTCCCACTGCCAATCGGGGGCCGCGGTGGCAACGGACTCGGCCCGAACCGCGGACAGGGCCAGCGCCGGCTGGTCCCTGCGCAGGGCGGAAAGGCGCAGGTATTTCGCCTGCACGCCATCGACTTCGATGCGATCATTGAGCACCCGCGCGCCGTTGTTCTGCAGGTCGACCAGGCGTCCTTCCACCTGCACCGTGCGCCAGGCCCTCAGGTCGTCCGAAGCATCGACCCGGTACGCGTGGTCGAAAGGCGCCTGCCCGGCGGGCCAGGCCAACTGCAAGGCCTGCACTGGCCGGCCCAGGCGACTGGTGTCGAGCAGGTAATCAGTGCCAAGCCCGGCAGGCGCGCCGTCGCCCGTCATCACCACGCGACGCAGGCTGCCGTCGGCGGCAATCTCGCTGATGGACGCGATGTCCCGCGACTGCGCGTCGCCGCCGGGCAGCGGCAACCACGGCACTTCCACCGCATCGGCGGCCCTGGCCAGCGGCTGTTCGGCATCGAACAGCGAGGCCGGCAAGGCCGCGCCGTCCGCATTGACCACCACCAGGTCCTTCAATGCGGGCGTCTGCAGCTGCGCGTATACGCTGCGGTCGAGCACCACGCGGTAAGCACCGGCATCGGCAACGGACAGGCTCAGCGGCCATTGCCGCGCGTAGTCGTCCCGCACGCCGGCAAAGGCGGCCAATGGCAGCAGGACCAACAGGCACAGGCGCTTCAGGACAACACGTTTCATGCGGCGGTTTCCTCGAGTGCGTTACGCGGCGGCGCCGGCGCGAAATAACCCACCAGCGTGCACAGCAGGCCGTAGGCGATGAAGGAGCCGATGCCGAGCAGGTTGCCCAGGTGCTGGCGGTCGACTAACACCAGCTTGGCCAGGACCACGCCCATCAGCACCGCGCCGGCCAGCCACAGGCCACGCTGGCCGCGGCGCGAGCCGATCACCCAGCCCAGCACGCCCAGCACGCTCCAGACCACGGTCAGGCTGGTCTGGGCCAGGCTGGTGGACAGCAGGTTGCCATCCCATGCCAACCCGCCCCAGTGGTGCACGCTGCGCAAGGTGACGAAGGTGACCATGAGGAACCCGGCGGCCGCCATCTTGAAGATGCGCAGGCGCTGAAGCAGCGGCGGCACCTGCGCGGACCAGAGCCAGCGCGCGGCCAGGGCGAGCATCGCCAACTGGGCCAGTTCCATGGGATTCAACAGCGGCAGCCATGCCAGCGGCGCGCTGTCGCCGGGCAGGAACAGCGCGATCAGCCACCACGCCGCGAGCACGCCCAGGTAGGCGATTTGCAGGACCCGGCGGTAGCGGTCGAAGCGTTCACCCTGCGGCGCGCTCAACCACGGCCAGCGGAAGATCGACACGGCGGTGGCGGCCAGCCAGGGCAAGCCAAGCAGCGCGACCTGCCAGCCCTGCGCCAGCTCGAAGCGGTCGGCCAGCCACGAGAACAGCAACGACAGGACCGTCGGCCACACCAGCCACCACGCCAGCTGCGCCCAACCGGCGTAGCGGTCCTCGCGGGTGCGCAGGCACAGCAGACTGCGCACGCCCAGCACCGCGAACACCAGCCACGCCCACAGGCCAAGCCCCGCGAACGGCTGCTGGTGCGCATCCATCTGCGCCAGGGCCAGCGGTATGGCGGCGATGAAACCGCCCAGGGTGGTCAGCGCGAGCGCCGGTGCCGGACGGCGCCGGTGTACTTCCGCGGCGAGCCACCCGGTGACCGCGGCGACGGCCAGCAAGGCGTCGGCGCGGTGGATGTGGGCGACGAACCCGCCGATCTCGTTGATCGCATTGCCGCACCACCAGAGCAGTCCCCACAGGTAGTAGATCAAGGCCACCGGATTCCTTTCCCGCTGCCGGTAGGCCCAGGCGCTGGCGAAGCCGGCCAACGCGATCAGCAGGGCGCCCATGAAGCCGGGGTTGGCGATGGCCTGCTGGTCCGGCCAGTAGTGCGAGGCGCCGATCAACAGCGCCACCGCGGCGGCCAGTTGCAAACCTGCGCCGGTCAGTTGCGGCAGCCAGCGCTGCTGGCGCAGGCCGAGCCACGCCAGCGCCGCGCCTTCCAGGGCGAAGACCGAGGCCGTGGCGCGTGCCGACAAGGCCAATGGCACCGCAAGGGTGGCGAAGCCGACCGCGAGCAAGGCATGGGAAGCCCCGAGCGCGGCGTAGCGTTCGCGATGGATGAAGACCCTGGCCAGCACCGCGTACAACGCGCCCAGCCCGAGCGCGCACAGCGCCAATGGCATGCGCGGGCTGTCCGCCGCCGGCATCAGCAGCGCGGCCTGCAGGCAGAACACGATCAGCGGCGTGCCGAAGACCAGGCAGCCGTCGATCAGGTCGCCGCGGCTGGCCGTGAAGGCGAAGCCCAGCAGGTTCAGGACCCGCCACGGGCGCCACCAGGCGATGGCCAGAATGGCCGCGTTCAAGACCGCGTAGTACGAGAACAGGGCGACATGGTTGCCGCTGCCGGTCGACAGCCAGATCGGGGCCAGGAAGCCGGCGAGGATGCCGAGCACGGCCAGGGTCTTCGAGTCCTGGGCCACCGCCAGCACGCCCATACCGGCGATCAGCACCACGCTGATGCCGAACGCAGGGGCCGCTTCCAGCAGGCCGTGCAGCTTGAAGGCCGCGAACACGGTCAGCAGCAGCACGCCGATCGCCCCGCCCTGCAAGGCCAGCGCGAAGGCGCGCTTGTCCAGGCGCTGCTTCCAGCCGAACACCAGACCGCCCAGCGCGGCGGCGGAAATACCCGCCAGGCGCAGTTCGATCGGCATGGTCAGCCAGCCCTGGTCGCTGGCGTACTTCAGCAGCGAGGCCACGCCGGCCAGCAGCACCAGCATGCCGATCTTGACCGGCACGTTGCCGACGGTGAACCAGCGCTTGATCGCCCGCGCGGCCACGGTGAACGCATCCGTGCCGGCCGATCGCGACCGCGCCGAAGGCGGTTGTGCACGCGCGGCCGCCGTCTGTGCGGGAGGCAGCGGCGGCGGCTGGGGTGCCTCGCCCATCGGGCCGGGGACTTCGACCGGGCGCGGCGGCGCGGGCTCCTGCACGCGCTCGACGCGGGTCAGTTCGGCGAGCGTGGGCTCGCGCACGGGCGGCGGCGTGGCGGCAGTGGGCTCCGGGGCCGTGGTGCCGGGAGCCTCCGCTGGCGCTGGTGCTGGAGCAGGTGCGGGACGGTACGCGGCGGCCGTGGCGGACGAACTCGCCTGCGGTCGTTCGCGCTGCAGGTGGACCTCCTCCTCCAGCTGGGCGACGCGCCGCTTCAGGCCGCTTATCGACACCAGCGCCATCACCAGCAGGATCGGTACGGCCAGCACCACCAGTCCAAGCAGAACCAGTATCCCCGCCAGATCATCCATTCGCGTCCATTCCCCATGCCTGCTTCAGCGAAGCGTCGATGAATCGGTAGCGGTTTGCAACCGCCCGGCCACCAGGCTC
>SEHC01000135.1 GCA_004173415.1 Lysobacteraceae bacterium | reverse complement strand
ACGAACAGCACCGCGAACCACGGCATCACGTTGGCCACGCCGCCGTAGTCGCGGATCATGCGCGTGTGCATGCGGTCGTAGAGCACGCCCACGCACGAGAACATCGCGCCGGAGATGAAACCGTGCGAGATCATCTGCACCATCGAGCCCTGCAGGCCGAGCCGCGCGCCGTCGGTGTTGCCCTCGCGCATCATCGCGAAGGCGATGAAGATGCCGAGGGTCACAAAGCCCATGTGCGCGACCGACGAATAGGCGATCAGCTTCTTCATGTCCTCCTGGACCAGCGCCACCAGGCCCACGTAGACCACCGCGACCAGCGACAGCGCGATCACCAGCCAGGCCCACTCGTGGCCGGCATCGGGCAGGATCGGCAAGCTGAAGCGCAGGAAGCCGTAGCCGCCGATCTTCAACATGATCGCGGCCAGGATCACCGAGCCGGCGGTCGGCGCCTCGACGTGGGCGTCCGGCAACCAGGTATGCACCGGGAACATCGGCACCTTGACCGCGAACGCGACCAGGAAGGCGAAGAACAGCCAGGTCTGCTCCCTGGCATCGAGCGGCAGCTGGTACAGGTCGGCGAACTGGAAGCTGCCGCCCTTCAGGTACAGGTAGACCAGCCCGACCAGCATCAGCACCGAGCCGAGGAAGGTGTAGAGGAAGAACTTGACCGAGGCATAGATCCGGCGCGGGCCGCCCCAGATACCGATGATCAGGAACATCGGGATCAGCATCGCCTCGAAGAACACGTAGAACAGCATGGCGTCGGTCGCGCAGAACACCCCGATCATCATGCCCTCGAGGAACAGGAACGCGGCCACGTACTGGCTGACGCGCTTCTCGATCACCGTCCATGCGCCGATCAGGGCCAGCGCCGTGGTCAGCGTGGTCAGCACGATCAGGGCGATGGAGATGCCATCGGCGCCCAGGTTGTAGCCGATGTCGTAGGCCGGGATCCAGGCGCGCTGCTCGATGAACTGCATGCCGGGATTGCTCCCGTCCACGCCGGTCAGCAGGCCGATGCTGGCCGCGAAGGTCAGCACGGCCACGCCCAGCGCGGTCCAGCGGGCCGCGCCCGCGCGGGCATTGCCCAGCGCTAGCACCAGCATCCCGCCCAGCATGGGCAACCAGATCAATACGCTCAACAAAGGCCAGTTCGACACGTGTCCGTAATCCGTCAGTTCAACGCCGAGGCGCGTTCAGAGCCAAAAACGCATGAGCACGGCCAGGAGCACAATCAGGCCGAGGATCATCGCGAAGGCGTAGTGGTAGAGGTAACCCGATTGGGTGCGTCGCAACAGGTTGGCGGCCAGGTCGACCAGCCTGGCGCTGCCATTGACCGCGACGCCGTCGATCAGCTTGCTGTCGATCCTGCGCGACACGTCGCCCAGGGCCAGGCCGCCGCCGGCCAGGCCGCCGATCCAGAGCGTGTCCATCCAGTACTTCTTGTCCAGGATGTTGGCCAGGAACGAACCGACGCGGCTGTGGCGCAAGCGCGCCGGCCACTCGGGCGACAGGACCACGTACAGCAGGGTCGCCAGGGCGAACCCGGCCAGGGCCAGCCAGAACGGCGCCGCCTTGATCCCGTGCAGGGCGAAGGCGACCGGGCCATGGAAGGTCTCCTTCAGCGCCGTCACCGTGTCGCGCACGGAGAAGGCGGCATTGGGATCGGCGTTGATGAAGTCGATCGCGCCGAGGAAGAACGGTCGCTGCGCGTGGTGCCCGCTCCAGTCGGTCCCGAACAGCATCGGCCCGATGGTGAAGAAGCCGATGGCGATGGACGGGATCGCCAGCAACACCAGCGGCACGGTCACCACCCACGGCGACTCATGCGGCTCGTGCGCGCCATGGTCGGTGTGACCGTCATGGGCCACGGCGGCGTGGTCGTCGGCGTGCGCTTCCTGAGCATGCACTTCATGGGCATGCCCGTCGTGGCCGTGCGCATCGTGTCCGTGCCCTTCGGCATGGGCTTCGCGGAAGCGTTCCTTGCCGTGGAAGGTCAGGTACAGCAGGCGGAAGCTGTAGAAACTGGTGACGAACACGCCGATCAGCACCGCCCAATAGCCATAGTCGGCGATCCAGGTGCTGGGGCCATGGACGCCGGGCGGGACCTGGGCGCCGAGTTCGGCCAGCTTGTGGGCGAACTCGCCGGCCTGGTGCTGGTGGTGCTTGGCCGCCTCGATGATCGTGTCCTTGGAATAGAACCCGGAGAAGAACGGCGTGCCGACCAGCGCCAGCGTACCCACCCACATGGTCGCGAAGGTGATCGGCATGTACTTGCGCAGGCCGCCCATGCGGCGCATGTCCTGCTCGTGATGCATTGCGATGATCACCGAGCCGGCGCCCAGGAACAGCAGCGCCTTGAAGAAGGCATGGGTCATCAGGTGGAACACGGCGGCCGAATACGCCGACACGCCGAGTGCCACGGTCATGTAGCCCAGCTGCGACAGGGTCGAATACGCGACCACGCGCTTGATGTCGTTCTGCACGATGCCGATCAGGCCGGTGAACAAGGCAGTGGTCGCGCCGATGAAGAGGACGAAGTCGAGCGCGGTCTGCGACATCTCGAACAATGGCGACATCCGCGCCACCATGAAGATGCCGGCGGTGACCATGGTCGCGGCATGGATCAGGGCCGAGATCGGGGTCGGGCCTTCCATCGAATCAGGCAGCCACACGTGCAGAGGCACCTGCGCCGACTTGCCCATGGCGCCGATGAACAGGCAGATGCAGATCATGGTGACCACCGACCAGATCACCGGCTGGTCCAGAACCTGCCACTGCATGCCGAACAGGCCCACCGTGCCGGACCACACCTGGGTCATCTTGCCGCCCAGCATTGGCGCGTTGGCGAACACGTCTGCGTAGTCCAGCGTGCCGAACATGGTCACCACGCAGGCGATGCCGAGCAGGAAGCCGAAGTCGCCGACCCGGTTGACCAGGAAGGCCTTGAGGTTGGCGAAGATCGCGGTCGGGCGCTTGAACCAGAAGCCGATCAACAGGTAGGAAACCAGGCCCACCGCTTCCCAGCCGAAGAACAGCTGCAGGAAGTTGTTGCTCATCACCAGCATCAGCATCGAGAAGGTGAACAGCGAGATATAGCTGAAGAAGCGCTGGTAACCCGGGTCCTCGGCCATGTAGCCGATGGTGTAGACGTGGACCAGCAGCGACACGAAGGTCACCACGACCATCATCATCGCGGTCAGGTTGTCGATCATGAAACCGACGTGCGCGCCCAGGTTGCCGACCTGGAAGAACGTGTACAGGTTCTGGTTGAACGGGGACGCGCCGCCCCAGACCAGCTGGTACAGCACCCAGCACGACAGCGCGCAGCTGACGCCGACGCCGAGGATGGTCACCCAGTGCGCGCCGGCGCGCCCGACCTGGCGGCCGAACAGGCCGGCCACGACGCTGCCCAGCAGCGGCGCCAGCACGATCGCCAGCAGCACGTTCTTGGAGAGGAGTATTTCCAGACCCGTCATTGGTGCATCAGCCTTTCAAGGTATCGACTTCGGCCACGTCGATCGTGTGCCGGGTGCGGAACAGGGCGACCAGGATCGCAAGGCCGATGGCGGCCTCGGCCGCAGCCACTGTCAGGATGAAGAAAACGAAGATCTGCCCGTCCGGGTCGCCGAACTGGCGCGAGAACGCGACGAAGTTGATGTTCACCGAGAGCAGCATCAGCTCGATCGACATCAGCAGGACGATGATGTTCTTGCGGTTGAGGAAGATGCCGGCGACGCTGATGCAGAACAGCACCGCGGCCAGCGCCAGCAGGTGGCCCAGGGCGATCATGGCCTGGCCTCCGGCTCGCCATCCGCCCGGCCCAGCAGTGTCTCGCGGACCGGGGTCTCGACCGGAACATCGACCAGGCGCAGGCGGTCCGATGCCTTGACCCGCGACTGCTTGGCCGGGTCCTGGGTCTTGGTGCCGGTGCGCTTGCGCAGCGCCAGCATCACCGCGGCGATCACCGCCACGGTCAGGATTACCGCGGCGAACTCGAACGGCAGCAGGAAGCGGGTGAACAGGGCGTGGGCCAGCCACCTGGTGTTGGAGTCATCGGCCGCGACCGAGGCGGCGTTGGCCGCGTACGGGGTCGCCAGCTTCGCCTTGAAACCGATCAGGGCCAGGATCTCCACCAGCATCACCACCGCGACCAGCAGGCCGACCGGCAGGTAGCGCACCCAGCCCTCGCGGATCTTGACGATGTCGATGTCCAGCATCATCACCACGAACAGGAACAGCACCATGACCGCGCCGACGTAGACCAGGATCAGGGCCACGCCCAGGAATTCAGCGCCCACCAACAGCCAGACGCAGGCGATCGAGAAGAAGGTCAGGATCAGGCAGAGCACGGCGTGCACGGGGTTGCGCACGCTGATGACGGCGCCGGCGGACACCACCGCGACTGCGGCGAATGCGTAGAACGAGGCAAGCAACAGATCCATCATGACCTCAGCGGAAAGCGGCGTCGGCGGCGCGGCGCTCGGCGATCTCGGCTTCCAGCCGGTCCCCGATCGCCAGCAACTGCGGCTTGGTGACGATGTTCTCGCCACGGTTTTCGAAGTGGTACTCCAGCACGTGCGTCTCGACGATGGAATCCACCGGGCAGCTTTCTTCGCAGAAGCCGCAGTAGATGCACTTGAACAGGTCGATGTCGTAGCGCGTGGTGCGGCGGGTGCCGTCCTCGCGCTTCTCCGAATCGATGGTGATCGCCAGCGCCGGGCACACCGCCTCGCACAGCTTGCAGGCGATGCAACGCTCCTCGCCGTTCGGGTAGCGGCGCAGCGCGTGCAGGCCACGGAAGCGAGGCGACTGCGGGAACTTCTCCATCGGGTACATCACCGTGTACTTCGGCTTGAAGGTGTACCTGAGGGTCAGGCCGAGGCCCTTGAGGAATTCAAGCAGCAGCAGGCTCTTGAAGTAATGGATTGCCTTGTTCATCACTCAGACGCCCTTCTCGAACACGCCAAAGAACACCATCAACGCGGTGACCGCGATCCAGGCGATGGTCAGCGGGATGAACACCTTCCAGCCCAGGCGCATGATCTGGTCGTAGCGGTAACGCGGGAAACTGGCGCGGAACCAGATGAAGCAGCTGGCGAAGAAGCCGACCTTCAGCAACAGCCACGGCCAGCCGCCGGTCCACACCCAATTGATCCACGGCGACACGTCGGCGCTGATCCAGCCCTGCAGCGGGCTCAGCCAGCCGCCGAGGAAGAACAGCGACACCAGGAAGCTGACCAGGATCATGTTGGCGTATTCGGCCAGGAAGAACAGCGAGAACGCCGCGCCGGAATACTCGACCATGTGGCCGGCGACGATTTCGGACTCGCCCTCGGTCACGTCGAACGGCGAACGGTTGGTCTCGGCCACGCCGGACACCCAGTAGATGATGAACAGAGGGAACAGCGGCAACCAGAACCACTCGAACAGGCCGCTGTCGCCGGACTGGGCCATGACGATGTCGGTCAGGTTCATGCTGCCCGCGGCGATCAGCACGCCGACCAGGGCGAAGCCCATGGCGATTTCGTAGCTCACCACCTGGGCCGCCGAACGCATCGCGCCGAGGAAGGCGTACTTCGAGTTGGACGCCCAGCCGGCGATGATGATCCCGTACACGGCCAGCGAGGTCATCGCCAGCAGGTACAGCAGGCCGGCATTGGCATTCGACAGCACCAGCTTGGCGTCGAACGGGACCACGGCCCAAGCCGCGAACGCCGGCGCCAGCGCGATCAGCGGCCCGATGATGTACAGGGTCTTCTGTGCCTTCGCCGGCAACAGGACTTCCTTGAACAGCAGCTTGAACACGTCGGCGAACGCCTGGAAGATGCCCATGCCCACGTACATCGGTCCGTGGCGCACGTGCATCCAGCCGATCAGCTTGCGTTCCCAGACCACGTAGAAGGCCACGGCCACGATCACCGGCACGGCGATGGCCAGGATCTTCAGCACGATCCACAGCACCACGCCGATATTGCCCAGGCCCAGGAACCAGTCCCGCAGCGGGTCGATGGCGTTGAGGAGCAA
>SEHC01000596.1 GCA_004173415.1 Lysobacteraceae bacterium | reverse complement strand
GTCCAGCAGCGCGGCCGCGTCGGCCTTGCGCCCCTTGCGCGGCTTGCCGCCATGCACGGTGACGAAGCTCGGGCAGAAGCCATTGACGCAGGAATAGTCCTTGTTGCAGTTGGACTGGTCGATCTCGCGCTTGCGCCCGAACTCGGTTTCCTTCGGCAGCACCGACACGCAGAAGCTCTTCACCCCGCAGTCGCCGCAGCCTTCGCAGACCAGGGTGTTGACCATCACCCGCTTCTGCGGGTCGGCGAGCTTGCCGCGCTTGCGCCGGCGGCGCTTCTCGGTGGCGCAGGTCTGGTCGTAGATCAGGATGCTGACGCCCTTCACTTCGCGCAGCTGCTTCTGCACCTCGTCCAGGCGCTTGCGGTCGAAGAATTCGACGCCCGACGGGAAGATCTCCGGCTTGCTCCATTTCTCGATCTCGTCGCTGACGACAACAATCGTCTGCACGCCTTCGGCGCGCATCATGTGCGCGATCTGCGGCACGGACAAAGTCCCGTCGACCGGCTGGCCGCCGGTCATGGCGACCGCGTCGTTGTAGAGGATCTTGTAGGTGATGTTCACCCCGGTGGCCACCGACTGGCGGATCGCCAACGAACCGGAATGGAAGAAGGTGCCGTCGCCCAGGTTCTGGAACACGTGCGGCGTCTCGGTGAACGGCGCCTGCCCCGACCAGGTCACGCCCTCGCCACCCATGTGGGTGAAGGTGTCGGTGTCACGGTCCATCCAGGTGACCATGTAATGGCAGCCGATGCCGCCCAGCGCACGCGAACCTTCCGGCACCACGGTGGAGGTGTTGTGCGGGCAGCCGCTGCAGTAATGCGGCACGCGCGGGAAGTTGGCCCGCGGCAGGGCCATCTCGGCTTCCTTCTCTTCCATCCAGCGCAGGCGCTGCTCGATGGATTCGGTGGTGAAAAAGCGCTGGATGCGCTTGCCGATCACTCCCGCGATCGTCGCAGGCGTGAGTTCGCCGGTCGAGGGCAGGATCCATTCGCCCGCCTCGTCGTACTTGCCGACGATGGATGGGCGCTGGCCGGCGCTGGCCGGCCAGTTGTAGAACTGTTCCTTCATCTGCCGCTCGATGAAGGCGCGCTTCTCCTCGACCACGACGATGTCTTCCAGGCCGTGGGCGAAGTTGGCGATGCCGACCGGCTCCAGCGGCCAGGTCATGCCGACCTTGTACACGCGGATGCCGATGTCGGCGCAGGCCTGCTCGTCCAGGCCCAGGTATTCCAGCGCCTGCAGCAC
>SEHC01000134.1 GCA_004173415.1 Lysobacteraceae bacterium | reverse complement strand
CGGCCGGAATTGGCCAGGCCGCGCAGGTAGTACATGTAGGGGACGTTGCGCTGGGTCGGGTAGGTGCGCAGGAAGCGGTCGATGGTCGAGATGGTGTCGTCCATCTTGCCGGCCTTGTACTGGGCGTAGGCGGATTCCATCAGCGCCTGCTCGGTGTACGGGCCATACGGGTACTGGGCGATCAGCTGGCGGAAGGTGATCTCGGCCCGGTCCCAGTTGCCCTTGACCATCGAGGCATGGGCGGTCTCGTAGATCTCCTCCACCGGCTTGCCTTCGACCGTGTCCTTCTTCTTGCCGAACATGGAGCAGCCGCTCGCGACCAGGGCGATCAGGAGCAGGGCGGCGAGCCGGACCGGTGTGGTGCGGGAGGCCGGGAGGAAAGGGGTGCTGGATCGCTGGGTCATGGGCTGGCGGGAGGCCGCGGCGGGGAATCGGAACGGCGATGATAGCCTAGGCGCCGCCCAAGCCATGAATGAGCGGCCAACATGCCGCCTGCCCGAATGACCGACCCCAGCCATATCGACAGCCCGGAAGACCCTTCCGACGACCCTTCCGACGATTCGTCCGCGCGTACCGCGGTGGTCCCCGCCCACGCCGCGGGGCGTCGTTTCGACGCGGTCCTGGCCGAACTGTTCCCCGAATACTCTCGCACCCGGCTGTCCGAATGGATCAAGTCCGGGGACGCGCGCCTGGATGGCGAGATCGTGCGCGGGCGCGACCCGGTGCGCGGCGGCGAGACCGCCAGCCTGGACGTGGTCCTGGACACCCAGACCCATGCCCTGCCCGAGGACATCCCGCTGGACGTGCTGTACGAGGACGCCGACGTCATCGTGCTGAACAAGCCCGCCGGCCTGGTCGTGCACCCCGGCGCAGGCAATCCCGGCGGCACCCTGGTCAATGCGCTGCTGTTCCGCGACCCCTCGCTGTCGACGATCCCGCGCGCCGGCATCGTCCACCGCCTGGACAAGGACACCAGCGGGGTGATGGTGGTGGCGCGCACGCTGCCGGCGCACACCGCGCTGGTCGAACAGCTCTCCTCGCGAGAAGTACACCGCCAGTACCTGGCCATCGTGGTCGGCTCGATGGTCTCCGGCGGCACCGTCAACGCGCCGATCGACCGCCATTCGCGCGACCGTATCCGCATGTCGGTTCGCGAACAGGGGCGGGACGCGGTGACCCATTACCGCCTGCGCGAACGCTTCCGTGCCCACACCGCCCTGGAGTGCCGCCTGGAAACCGGCCGCACCCACCAGATCCGCGTGCACATGACCCACCTCAAGTACCCGATCGTCGGCGATCCGCTGTATGGCGGCCCACTGAAACTGCCCAAGCACGCCACCGAGGAGCTGGTCGCCGCGCTGCGTGGGTTCAAGCGCCAGGCGCTGCATGCCGAGATCCTGGAGTTCAGGCATCCGGCCACCGGCGAGCCGGTGCGGGTCTCGGCGCCGGTGCCGGCCGACATGCTCAACCTGCTGGCCGCGCTGCGCGCCGACGGCGAGGCGCAGAAGCAGCGATGAGCGCGGTGCTGCGGGCCGACTGGCCGGCACCGCCCGGCGTCCACTCGTTCACCACCCTGCGCCACGGCGCCGGCGCTTCGCGGCCGCCGTTCGACAGCTTCAACCTCGGCAATCGCCACGCCGCCGACGGCGACGACCCACAGGTGGTCCAGGCCAACCGCGACGAGCTCGTCGCCCGCTATGCGCTGCCGTCGCGGCCGCACTGGCTGCGCCAGGTGCATGGGACCGAGGTGCTGCGGTTCGATTCGCCCGACCTCGACGCGCAGGAGCCGGTCGCCGATGCCGCGGTCACCTCGACCACCGGCGTGGTCCTGGCCATCCTCACCGCCGACTGCCTGCCGGTGGTGCTGGCCAGCGACGACGGCAGGCAGCTCGGCGTCGCCCACGCCGGCTGGCGCGGCCTGGCCGGCGGGGTGCTGGAAAATACGGTCGCGGCGATGCAGGCGCCGGGCGGACGCCTGCTGGCCTGGCTGGGTCCGGCGGCGGGGCCGCAGGCCTACGAAATCGGCGAGGAAGTCTTCGATGCCTTCGTGTCCCTGGACCCACGGGCCGCGGGGGCCTTCATCGCGACCCGCGCCGGCCATTGGCGCGTGGACCTGTACACGCTGGCGCGCCTGCGCCTGGCCGCGGCCGGCGTGACCCGCGTGCATGGCGGTGGGCTGTGCACGATTTCCGAACCGGCGCGCTTCTTCTCCCACCGCCGCGACGCGCGGACCGGGCGCATGGCCACGCTGGCCTGGATGCAGGAGTGAGCGAAGCGCTGTTCCGCCGCGTGATCGGCGCCGATTTCGACCAACTGCCGGAGCTGGTGAAAACCCTGCACCTGGCGCGGGGGGCGCGACGCTACCGGGGCCAGGTGCGGGTCAGCCGTGGCAGCGGCGTGCTGTCGCGGCTGTTCGCCTGGGCGACCCGGTTGCCGCCGGCCGGCGAGGGCGAGCTGGAAGTGGAAATCGACGCCGACGGTTCGCAGGAAAGGTGGACCCGGCATATGGGTGGGCGGGCGATGCCGTCGCGGCTCTGGCATGAGCACGGATTGGGGTGGAATTCGGTTTCCGGCTGACGGTGCGCGACAACGCGCTGGACTGGCGGGTCGTGCGCGTGCGCGCGCTGGGCCTGCCGCTGCCGGCCGCCGCCTTCCATGCGGTGCAGGCAACGGAGTCGGGGCACGAAGGCCGCTACTGTTTCGACGTCAGCGCAGCCTTGCCACTGGCCGGGCCGCTGGTCCATTACCGCGGGTGGTTGCAGGTTCCCTGAGGCACCCCGGCGCGGGAAGACCTCTCCTGCGTAGGAGCGACGCCAGTCGCGAAGCCCTGGACATTCGGCAACACGTGTTTCGCGGCTTGCGCCGCTCCTGCGGGTTGCCCTTGCCGTGCCGCGCGGTCAGAACGTGTAGCGGATCCGTGAGTAGTAGTAGGCGCCATTGCTGCCGATCGGCGAGAGCACGTCGTAGGGCAGGTTGCCGAAATAGGCGATGTCGTCGATGGAGCGGTCCGGGTATTCGTCGGTGAGGTTCTGCCCGCCCAGGGCGATGCTCCATTTCGGGGTGAGGCGGTACTCGACCTCCGCATCCAGCTGCCATTCGGCGCCATAGGTCTGCCTGGGCTCGAAGCCGCCACCGAAGTTGAACACGCGGGTGGCGCGGCCGTGGCGGCTGACCCGGGCCAGCAGGTTCCACCGGTCGCTGGCCCAGTTCGCGGAGAGCAGGGCGCGGGTGCGCGGCGCGGCACCGGTCAGGGTGTTGCTTTCCTCGATGCCGAACAGCACGAAGCCGGGATCCAGCGCCAGCAGTTCCGCCGGCGTGGCGGTGATGCGCCTGATCTCGGTCCTGGCATAGCTGTAGGTACCGCTCAGCAGCAGGTCGCCACCGGCCAGCTGCTGACGCCAGTTGGCCACCAGTTCGGCGCCTTCGGTGCGGGTGTCGGCCGCGTTGATGAAGAAGTTGACGCTCTGCACGCCCGGCACGCCGAACTCGTCTTCCACGAATTCGGTCAGCGCATCGCCGCTGATCCGTTCGGTCAGCGCCACGCGGTCGTCGATGTCGATCCGGAACACGTCCAGCGACAGGTCGAAGTGTTCGCCGATCCGGCTGGTGAAGCCGAGGCTGAGGTTCACCGACTTCTCCGGCTCCAGCGGCTGGGCGCCGAGGGCCTGGGCGATGGGATTGTTGACCGACAGCAGGCGGCCCTGCAGCAGGTGGCCGGAAGCGTCGTAGCCGGTCGAGGTGGCCTCGTAGCCGATCTGGCTCAGCGATGGCGCACGGAAGTTGTTCGACACCGAGCCGCGCAGCGCGAAGGCGGGCGCGAATTCGTAGCGTGCGGCCAGCTTGCCGGTGAGTTCCCCGCCAAAATCATCATAGTGCTCGTAGCGCGCGGCCAGGTCGGTGGTGAATTTTTCACCGAACTCACTGGACAGGCTGGCGTAGACGCTGCCGACGTCGCGCGAGAGGTGGGCGACGTCCTGCGGGGTGAGTCCGCCACCGGCCTGCGAACCGGTCGGACGGTCGGTAAATGGTCCTGCGGCGTAGGAAGCCGGATCGCCGGCGCCGGTGTCGTATTCCTCGCGGCGCAGTTCCAAGCCGGTGGCGAAGGTGTGGCGGTTGTCGCCGGCATCGAAGCCGCGACTGACGTCGAAGTTGGCGAGGGTCTGCTGGAATTCGTAGTCGCCGGTCTTGAACCGGGTCGGGCTGCCGGGCCCGAGCGAGGCATTGAGCGAATTCACCAGCCGGTAGGTGAAGGCATTGCGCCCGTAGTTGAGGCTGGCGTCGTAATCCCAGTCGCCCCACTGTCCCCGCAGGCCGGCCACGCCGGCCACGTCCAGGTTCTCGCCGAGGGAGACCGGTCGATAGCCTTCGGGATAGGCCTCCTTCCAGTTGGCCACGCCGTCGGGATAGCGGAAGTAGTTGGCGCCGCGGGTGTCGCCCTGGTGGTAGGTGCCGAAGGCGTACAGCTCGGCTTGGTCGCCGACCGGCACCACGCTGTTGAGCCAGGCGTTGAGCGATCGCGAAGCGCCATCGCCGAGCACGTAGTTGCGCTGGCCGGCCAGGGCCAGGTTGTCGGGCGTCTGCTCCTCGAAGAACGGGATCTGGTCGAGGCCTGCGCGGTTGGTCGCCTCGCGGTTCTTCAGTTCCACGCCCACGCGGAAGAAGCCGCCGTCGCCCAGGCCGCTGCCGACCTGGGCGCTGGCGAAGCTGGTCTGCCCGTCGGTGACGGTGCGATCGATCGGCTCGACGTCGGTGTGGTGGACGCCGAAACTGGCCTCGTAGGAACCGCCCTCGGGCGCGTCGTCGAGGATCACGTTGATGACCCCGGCCACGGCATCGGAACCGTATTGCGCGCCGGCGCCGTCGCGCAGCACTTCGATGCGCTTGATCGCGCTGACCGGGATGGCATTGAAATCCACCGGCGTGGTGCCCTTGCCGATCTTGCTGTCGGTGTTGACCAGGGCGCTGGTGTGGCGCCGCTTGCCGTTGACCAGGACCAGCACCTGGTTGGGGCTGAGGCCACGCAGCTGCGCCGCGCGCACGTGGTCGGCGCCGCCGGAATTGGACTGGCGCGGGAAATTGAACGAGGGCAGCAAGGCCTGCAGCGCGCTGCCGAGCTCGCCGTTCAACACGCCAGCCTTGCGGATGTCCTCGGCGGTCAGTACGTCGATCGGGGAGGTGGATTCGAGCACGGTGCGGTCGCTGGCGCGGGTGCCGGTGACGATGACGGTGTCGAGGTTGGTGGCTTCGGTCGTGGCCACTGCCGGGTCCTGGGCGAAGGCGGGCGTGGCGAGCACGAGGGCGATGGCGACGCCGAGCGGCGTCACGAGGGGGCGGGACATGGTGGCTCCTGGGGAAGGACTGATTGAAGGCGGGGAATGGCGACGGAATGCGACGGCAGCGGTAATCAGCTGCGACAGGGTCGTGGGTCCGGGCCGGGACGATGCATTCGGGTCATGGCTGATACCTTAATTGCATGAGAGCCTGGCGGCACCGGAGAATCCATGGGCTTTGCGCATGAGCACATGCCTCACGGTTATTTCGACGGCGGGTAAGATCCCACCAGAGTGGTCGGCCTTTTCTGCGGGAGTGACGGGATGGTGTTCGGAAAGCAGGTAGCGAGGGCGGTGATGGCCGCCACTTTGCTGGTCGCCGGAGGCTGCGCCACCCATCCGCAGCCGGCCGCGGCCGAAGCCCCCCTGTCAGCTGTGCTGCAGGGGGATGCGGCGCGTCCCGCGGCGGCGTCAGGCTGGGTGCGAAGCGAGCTGTACTTCGGTGTCGGTGAAGAAAGCGGCCCGGCCGGTCGTGCGCAGGCCGAACGGATCGGCGAGGCGCAGTGGCGCGGATTCTTGGACCGGGAAGTCACGCCGCGCTTCCCCGACGGACTGACCGTCTTCGATGCCTACGGACAGTGGCTGTTCCGCGGCGCGAAAGAGCCGAACCGGCTCGGCACCAAGGTGCTGGTGATCCTGCACGAGGACACGCCGCAGCGCAGCGCGGACATCGAGGCGATCCGGCTCGCCTGGAAGCAGGCGAC
>SEHC01000133.1 GCA_004173415.1 Lysobacteraceae bacterium | reverse complement strand
TCCTTCTTCTTCAGCGCGTCCAGCAACGCCAGCAGCACGATGTGCTTGAGCACGTCGGCATGGTTGCCGGCATGGAAGGCATGTTTGTAGTTCATCGGGGGCCTGCTGGGGCGATGCGCTGCGGTCACGCCAAGGCAGCGCGTGATGCGTGGAAGGAGGGCCAGTGTAAGCCGATCGCCGTGGGCGGCGCCGCACGGCGCGATTGGCGGGGTGCGATTGGCGGGGCGCGGAGGATAGCCGGTATCCTGCGGCCCATGCCCCTGGTCCTGATCGCGGAAGACGAACCGGCCATCGCCGACGCGGTGCTGTATGCCCTGCGCAGCGAAGGCCTGCAGGCCGAGCACTGCCTGCTCGGCGGCGAGGTCGCGCCGCGGGTGCGCGCTGGCGGCGTCGACGTGGTGGTGCTGGACGTGGGCCTGCCGGACCGCAGCGGTTTCGACGTGTGCCGCGAGTTGCGAAGCTCCACCGAGGCGTGGGTCAGCCAGGTGCCGGTGATCTTCCTGACCGCGCGCAACGACGAGATCGATCGCGTGCTGGGCCTGGAGCTGGGCGCCGACGACTACATGGCCAAGCCGTTCTCACCGCGCGAGCTGGTGGCGCGGGTGCGCGCGCGGCTGCGTCGCAGCCAGCCGCAGGCAGCGTCCGCCACGCAGGTCGTGCACGGGGATTTCCAGCTCGACGGACAGGGCCACCGCATCCATTTCCGCGGCCGTGCGCTGGAGCTGACCCGTTACGAATACGTGCTGCTGGCGGCGCTGCTGCAGCGCCCTGGCGCGATCCTCAGCCGCGCCCAGCTGATGGACCATGGCTGGGACAGCGCCGCCGAAAGCGCCGACCGGACCATCGACACCCACGTCAAGACACTGCGCGCCAAGCTGCGCGCGGCCGGCGCCGAACACGACCCGATCCGCACCCACCGTGGCCTCGGCTACGCCCTGGAGCCCTGAGTGCGGCTGGGCCTGCGCCTGTTCCTGGGCTTCTTCCTGATCGTCGGGCTGGCCGCGTTCTTCGTCATGCGCGTGTTCGTCAACGAAGTGAAGCCGGGCGTGCGCCAGGCGATGGAATCGACCCTGGTCGACGCGGCCAACGTGCTGGCGGTGATGGCGGCCGACGATCTCAAGTCCGGCCGCATCGCCGCCGGCGGCTTCGCCCGCGACCTGGCCCAGGCCCGGCGCCGGCAACTCAACGCCACCGTCTGGCAGTTCCCCAAGCAGCGCATCGAGTACCAGGTCAGCATCACCGACGCGCGCGGCATCGTGGTCTACGACTCCGAAGGCCGCGACGTGGGTCGCGACAATTCGCGCTGGAACGATGTCCGCCGCACCCTGCGCGGCGAGTACGGCGCGCGCTCCAGTCCGGAGACCCCGGGCGACGGGACCCGCACGGTGATGCACGTGGCCGCGCCGATCCGCGACGGCGAGCGCCTGATCGGCGTGCTGACCCTGTCCCAGCCCAACGCCACCTTCGAGCCGTTCATCGCCGCCAGCCAGCGCAACATCATGCGCCGCGGCGGCTGGCTGGTCGGCCTGTCGGCGCTGATCGGCGTGCTGATGACCTGGTGGCTGATGCGCGGGATCAACCGCCTCAACCGCTACGCGCAGGCGGTCAGCGCCGGTGAGCAGGTCGCGCCGTTGCCCATGAAGAGCCCGCTGGCGGCGATCCGCGGCGCCGCCGAGCTGTTGCAGGAACCGTTGCCGGAGGCCGACCGGCAACGGTTCGCCCGCCACATCCGCAGCCAGGAGCAGCGCCTGACCGGGACCATCGACAAGCTGCTGGCGCTGGCCGAAGTGGAACAGCATGGCTGGCTGCAGCAGCGCGAGGCGGTGGACGTGGCCGCGCTGCTGGAACAGGTCGCCGAAGACGTCGCCGGCAAGCTGGATGCGGCCGGTGTGACCCTGTCGCTGCAGCCCGTCGCGCCGGCCCGCGTGCAGGGCGATGCCTGGCTGCTGCGCCAGGCCCTGTCGAACCTGCTGGAGAACGCGATCGCGTTCTCGCCGCCCGGCGGCCAGGTGGCGATCTCCAGCGCCCTCGCCGACGGCATGCTCGAGATCCGGATCGAGGACCACGGCCCGGGCGTGCCGGACTACGCACGGGCGCGGGTGTTCGAACGCTTCTATTCGCTGCCGCGCCCAGGCACCGGCCTGCGCAGTTCCGGCCTGGGCCTGCCCTTCGTGGCCGAGGTGGCGCGCCTGCATGGCGGCGAGGCCGACCTCGGCAACTTGGAAAGGGGTGGGGCGGTGGCGAGGTTGCGGCTGCCGGTCGGGTGAGTTGCGGGGCCGGCTTCGCGGAAGGCGGGCTGGTCATTGCGTCCCTCTCCCGGCAGGCATGCATCGAATGCTGGTGCGCAAAAAGTGGACACCCATCGCCGCTTCGCTCGCCCCTCATCCGCCTTCGGCACCTTCTCCCCGCGCGGCGGGTAGAAGGGTGCGTTGCCTTGGCATGTGGAGGAGTCGCAGAGCGCCGTAGTGCGTCCCTCGCCCCGCTTGCGGGGAGAGGGTGGCCGGCGGCCGGGTGAGGGTCCGGCAGGCATGCATCGAATGTTGGTGCGGAAAGGTCGTCATGCATCGCGGCTTCGCTCGCCCCTCATCCGCCTTCGGCACCTTCTCCCCGCTCGCGGGGAGAAGGGCGCTTTTCCGTTGGGGGAGTCGGAGAGCTCTGCAGTCCGTCCCTCGCCCCGCTTGCGGGGAGAGGGTGGCCAGCGGCCGGGTGAGGGGCCGGCAGGCATGCATCGAATGCTGGTGTGGAAAGGTCGTCATGCATCGCGGCTTCGCTCGCCCCTCATCCGCCTTCGGCACCTTCTCCCCGCGCGGCGGGGAGAAGGACGCTTTCCCTGTCATGTGGGGAGTTGGAGAACTCCGCACTGCGTCCCTCGCCCCGCTTGCGGGGAGAGGGTGGCCAGCGGCCGGGTGAGGGGCCGGCAGGCATGCATCGGATGCGGGTGCGGAAAGGTCGTCATGCATCGCGGCTTCGCTCGCCCCTCATCCGCCTTCGGCACCTTCTCCCCGCAGGCGGGGAGAAGGGCGCTTTCCCTGTTATGTGCGAGTTGGAGAACTCCGCACTGGGTCCCTCGCCCCGCTTGCGGGGAGAGGGTGGCCGACAGGGCCTGCCCCCGAATGCTTTGGTCGGGGCCGGGTGAGGGGCCGGCAGGCATGCATCGGATGCGGGTGCGGAAAGGCCGTCATGCATCGCGGTTTCGCTCGCCCCTCATCCGCCTTCGGCACCTTCTCCCCGCGCGGCGGGGAGAAGGACGCTTTGCCTTGGCATGTGGAGGAATCGCAGAACTCCGTAGTGCGTCCCTCGCCCCGCTTGCGGGGAGAGGGTGGCCAGCGGCCGGGTGAGGGGCCGGCAGGCATGCATCGGATGCGGCTGCGGACAGGCCGTCAGGCATCACGGCTTCGTTCGCCCCTCATCCGCCTTCGGCACCTTCTCCCCGCAGGCGGGGAGAAGGGCGCTTTCCCTGACATGTGCGGAGTTGGAGAACTCCGCACTGCGTCCCTCGCCCCGCTTGCGGGGAGAGGGTGGCCGACAGGGCCTGCCCCCGAATGCTTTGGTCGGGGCCGGGTGAGGGTCCGGCAGGCATGCATCGAATGCTGGTGTGGAAAGGTCGTCATGCATCGCGGCTTCGCTCGCCCCTCATCCGCCTTCGGCACCTTCTCCCCGCAGGCGGGGAGAAGGGCACTTTCCCTGTCATGTGTGGAGTTGGAGAACTCCGCACTGGTCCCTCGCCCCGCTTGCGGGGAGAAGGGCGCTTTGCGTTTCATGCGGCCGATCGAATGCTGCCCGACTTCACACAGACTTCAAACTGCGCACAAACCGCCGACACCCGGCCGCTGCAGGCTGTGCCCGTGTTCAAACCGGGGCAGGCCATGAAATCTCTGAAGTTGCTGTTGCGTTTCCTTACCGTCGGCGCATTGGTGCTGTTGCTGCTGATTCCACTGACCATGATCCGCGGGGTCATCCATGAGCGCGAGTCGTACCGCGCCGAAGCCGTGCAGCGGGTCGCGCGCAACACCGCCGGCGCCCAGCAGTTCGTGGGGCCGCTGCGCGTGATCCCGTGGACCGACACCCAGCTGGTCACCTATACCGATGACGACGGCGTGCCCAAGCAGCGCGTGGAGCGGACCAGCGGACAGGTGCTGCAGATGCCGAAGAAGCTCTCGGTGAGCGGCAAGCTGGCCACCGACCGGCTGAAGGCGGGGCTGTACCAGGTCAGCGTATACGACTGGCATGCCAACCTGAGCGCCGACTTCGAGGCCGCCCTGCCGGTGCCCGCGGCCAGCATCACCCGCGAATACGGGGTTCCCTACCTTGTCTTCGGGATTTCCGATGTGCGCGGCCTGCGCGGCAGTCCGCTGCTTAAGGCCGATGGCGCGCCGCTGCGGCTGGAAGCCGGCACCCGCGACCTGGCCGGGCGCTTCAATGGCATGCACGCGGTGCTGCCGGCGGTGGCGGCGGGCGCGATGCAGGGCAACCGGGTGAGCATGTCGTTCGTGCTGAAGGGCACCCAGTCGCTGTCGGTGGCGCCGGTGGCGGACGACAACCACATCGCCGTGGAATCGGGCTGGCCGCATCCGAAGTTCGACGGGTACTCGCCGCGCAGCGAGATCGGCGAGAAGGGCTTCAAGGCCGACTGGGAGATTTCCTCGCTGGCCAGCAACGTGCAGGCCCAGTTGCGCGCCGGTTCCGGTGACGCGGCCGTATCGCGGTCCGCGCGCGATTCCGGCGAGTCGGCGTTGGCCTCTTCGTCGCCGATCGACAGCATGCAGGTCAGCCTGGTCGATCCGGTCGACATCTACACCCAGGTCGATCGCGCCAGCAAATACGGCATCCTGTTCGTGGTCCTGACTTTCGTCGGCTTCGGCCTGTTCGAGCTGATCAAGCGCCTGCCGATCCACCCGCTGCAATACCTGCTGGTCGGCCTGGCCCTGGCGATCTTCTTCCTGCTGCTGCTCAGCCTGTCCGAGCACATCGATTTCCGCGCCGCCTACGGCATCGCCGCGGTGGCCTGCATCGGCCTGCAGTTCGTGTACCTGTCCGGGGTGCTCAGGAGCTGGCTGCGCGCCGGCGGCTTCGCGGTGATGCTGACTTCGCTCTATGGCGTGCTCTACGGCCTGCTGGTCTCGGAGGACAACGCCTTGCTGATGGGTTCGCTGCTGCTGTTCGGGATCCTGGCCGCGATCATGTGGATCACCCGCAAGGTCGACTGGTACGAGCTCGGCAGTTCGCTGCGCTGAGGCGGCCATGCTCGATGCACGGGCATTGCACCGGCGCGCGGTCCGCGCCTTGCCCCAGGCCGTGCAGACGGCCGGGGTGTGGCAGGCGCCGACCGATCCGGCCGCGCTCAGCGCGCTGCTGTTCCCGCTGCGGCGCAAGCCGGCCGGCTCGCTGCTGTTGCAGCTGTCGGCCGCCACCTGCCTGGCCTTGGCCCAGGATCCGCTGCGCTACCTGCGGCAGGCGACCGCGGCCAGGCAGGGCCTGGGCAGGCGCCAGGAGCCGTGCCGTTACCGGCCGTGGCGCAGCGCCTGGATCCCGGCCTCGATGCTTTCCCTGCCGGCGCATTCCGTCGAGGGAAGCGAACGCCATCCGGACCCGGCCCGACCCTGGTTGGCGTGCTTCACCGCGCGCACCGACGGCAGGGCGCTGCTGCTGGTGCTGCCCGAGGCCGGTCTGGCGCTGTATGCCTGGAACGACAGGGCCGCTGCACCCGCGCCGGAGCAGGCACAGCAGCAGGAGCAGGAGCAGGAATTCCTGCGCTGCTGGTCCGGCGTGCTCCAGGCCGGGCCGGAATGCGGTCGGCCTTCAGCCGGCTATTGACGCGGCACCCATGCGCGGGTCGCCGCGGCCTCGCCCCGGCCGATGGCGTGCGCTAGAGTCCGCCGATGGATTCTTCGCACGCCATCGGTCTTTTCCGCGGGGCCGAGGTGCTGCCCTGGCTCGAGCACGTGGCGCGGCTGCGCATCGAGGTGTTCCGCCAGTGGCCGTATCTGTACGAAGGCAGCCTGGACTACGAACGCGATTACCTGGCCGCCTATGCGCGCTCGGCCGACAGCGTGTTCGTGCTGGCGATGGACGGCGACCGGGTGGTCGGCGCCTCGACCGGCCTGCCGCTGGCCGATGACGCGCCGGTGTTCGCCGCGCCGTTCGCGGGCCAGGGCATCGAGCCGGCCGCGGTGTTCTATTTCGGCGAATCGATGCTGCTGCCCGAATGGCGCGGCCGCGGCATCGGTCACGCCTTCTTCGACCGTCGTGAAGCGCATGCCCGCGCGCTGGGCAGGTTCCAGTGGACCGCGTTCTGCGCGGTGGACCGGGACGACGACGATTCGCGGCGTCCTGCCGGTTACCGCGCCAACGACGTGTTCTGGGAAAAGCGCGGCTACCGGCGCCGGCCCGGCATGACCACCTGGCTGCCGTGGGAAGAAGTGGGCGAGGGCGAGGTGGTCCACCCGCTGACCTTCTGGTTGCGGCCACTGGAGCGCGCGGCATGAAAGTCGCCGTGGCCAAGTACCGGATCGGCGCGCCGGCCGATTTCGCCGCGTTCGCCGCCCGGCAGGCCAGCGTCGTCGCCGAGGCGGCCGAGGCCGGCGCGCAACTGGTGGTATTGCCGGAATACCTGTCGCTGGAACTGGGCGCGACCTTCGCCGCGCCGGTGTGCCAGGACCTGCATGCCTCGCTGGCAGCCATCCAGGCCTACCGGCACGACTGGCTGGCATTGTTCTCGCAACTGGCGCGCGAACATCGGCTGACCCTGGTGGCCGGCACCTTCCTGCTGGCCGGCGGCAACGGCCGCTACCGCAACCGCAGCGACTGGTTCGGCCCGCAGGGCGCGCACGGCTGGCAGGACAAGCTGCAGCTGACCGGTTTCGAAGCGGCCACCGGGGTGATCGAGGGCGGCGACACGCTGAAAGTGCTCGAGGCCGGGCCGGTCCGTGCCGGCATTTCGGTCTGTTACGACAGCGAGTTCCCGCTGCCGGTGCGCGCCCAGCAGCAGGCCGGCGCGCGCCTGCTGCTGGTGCCCAGTTGCACCGACACCGCGGCCGGGGCCACGCGGGTACGGGTGGGATGCCTGGCGCGCGCGCTGGAGAACCGCATGTTCGTCGCCCAGGCGGTGACCGCCGGCGAGGCGCCGTGGAGCCCGGCGCTGGACGTCAATACCGGCGAGGCGGCGATCTACGCGCCGATGGACGCGGGCCTGCCCGCCGACGGCATCGTGGTACAGACCCGCGGCAGCCAGGCCTGGGCGGTGGCGGAACTGGATTTTGACCTGCTGGACGCTTCGCGTGGTCGCGCCCAGGTCGCCAACGACCGCGACTGGAACGGGCAATGCGCCCCCGCCATCACCCGCGCGGTGCTCGAGGTTCCCTCGGTGGGCCCGCGACCGCGCGTGGACGTCACCCGAACAGGCTGACCCCGGGCATCAGCCACAGCGAGCACGACGCCAATCCGCTGCCGATGACCAGCGCGGCCAGCACGTCGCTGGGGTAGTGCAGGCCCAGCACCACCCGCGACAGCGCCACGCAGGCGCTGAAAGGCAGCAACAGCCAGGCCAGCGACGGATAGTGGGCGATCGCCACCAGGCTGAAGGCGACCGCGTGCAAGGTGTGCCCGGAGGGAAAGCTGAACTCGTCCAGCGGCGCGACCCAGGCGCGGATGCGCAGGTCCGAGGCGAACGGCCGCGG
>SEHC01000132.1 GCA_004173415.1 Lysobacteraceae bacterium | reverse complement strand
CGCGGCTGAAGGAAATCGGCAGCAAGGCGCGGCAGCAGATGGAGCGGATGTTCGACAGCAAGGTGTTCCTGGAGACCTGGGTGCGGGTCCGCGAAGGCTGGTCGGGCGATGCGTCGGCCCTGAAGGCATTCGGCTACGAGTGAGCGATCCGGGGCGGGCGCCTTGGCCCGCCCCGCGCACCTACAATGCGCTACCGATGCGCATCGACCAAGAACCCGCCTTCGTCCTGCACGCGCGCCCCTGGCGCGAAACCAGCCTGCTGGTCGAAGTGCTGGGCCGCGACCATGGGCGCCTTGGCCTGGTGGCGCGTGGCGTGCAGGGACCAAAGAAGCACGTCCTCCGCGCCGCCTTGCAGCCGCTGCAGCACATCCGCCTGGACGCGGTGCAGCGCGGCGAGCTGGCCCAGCTGGTCTCGGCTGAAGCGCTTGATGCGGCGCCGCGGCTGGCGGGCGATGCGATGCTGGCCGCGTTCTACGTCAATGAACTGGTGATGCGCCTGGCCCCGCGCCAGGATCCGCACGGGGGCCTGTACCGGGTTTATGCCGAAACCCGCTCGCGCCTGGGCCAGGACAGTCCGCTGGCGTGGACGCTGCGCCGCTTCGAACGCGACCTGCTCGAGTCGCTGGGCTCCGGTTTCGACCTGGCCGAGGAAGGCGACGGCAGTCCCATCGACCCGGCCGCCCGTTATCTGCTGGACCCGGAGCAGGGGCCGCGGCGCCTGCTGAGCGATCGCGGCCAGGGACAGCGTACGGTCGCGGCCACCGGCAGCGCCTTGCTGGCCCTGGCGGCCGACCGGCAACCCGATCCCGAGGACCTGTCCAGCCTGCGCCTGGCGTTGCGGTCGGTCCTGGCCCACCACCTGGGTGGCCGCGGCCTCAAGTCCTGGGAAATGATGGGCGAGCTCGGCCGCCTGAAACGACCGGGCTGATCCGCACGCGAGGCGCTCCGGTCACGCCGCGGCCAGCGTGTCCTGGACGATGGCGGCGAATTCGGCAAGCGCGGACGCTTGGTCCGGAGCCTGATCGAGGATCGTGGCCGCCGCATTGAGGCGCAAGGCACCGACGAAGCCGCTGCTGGCCTTGAGCTGGTGCAGAACCTGGCGGGCCATGGCCCCGTCGCCCCGCTCCAGCGCCGAGACGACGGCGTCGTGCTGGCGTGGCAACTCGTCGAGGAACATCCTGCGCAGGGTCATCACGTGCTCGTGGCTTCCGTTCAAGGCGGCCAGCGCGGTGGCCTGGTCCCACAGCGGCCGTTGCGCAAACCCGCTGGCTGCCTCGCCTATGCGCACGGCGGCCGCGGGCGCCAGCTCCAGCCAGCGGCGCACCGCGTCCCGCAGGTCGGTGGCGGGCAGCGGCTTGACCAGCACTTCGGCGAAGCCTGCCTGCCGCAGGCGGGCGTGCAAGGCGGGCGAATCGTCGGCGGTGTGGGCGAGGGCGGGGATGCCGGGCCGCGCATTACGCAGGCGGGCCAACAGCTCGGCGCCACTGCCATCGGGCAGGTTGGCGTCGACCAGCCACAAGTCGCTGGCGCCGTCGCGTTCGGCGTCGAGCGCCCCCTGCATCGATGCGGCGCATGCGACGCAGGCCGGCAAGGCCTGCAGCGCAGCCGCCATGAATCTGCAACTGACCGGGTCGTCCTCGACCAGCAACAGCCGGGGTTTCATTTCCCTGTGATCCGACATCGTTATGCTGCCATCCATGCCCCGCCGCATCTTAGCGCTGGTTCTGCCGCTGCTGCTGGCCATCGCCGCCGATGGGCGGGCCACCACCCTCGGCGCGCGCATCGCCCGGGTGACCACCGGCGTGGCCACCCTGGAGCAGGTCGAGGTCCGCGTGCACTGGCCCAGGGACGCCGACTCCGGCGAGCTGACCCTCAGCGCGCGCCGGGTCGTGGCCCCCGACCTGGGATATCGCTTCAGCAACCTGACCTGGCGTTGTCCGCTGCAGAGGCTGGCCGCGGCGCAGGGCTGGCGTTGCCGCGGACCGATCCGCAGCGCCGCCGGCGGATCGCTGGAGCTGGACGTGGACCTTGGCGCGGCCAGCACCGAGGCTGCCTTGTCGCGCGGCGACTCCCGCCTGGGCCTGGTTCGCCACGCCGCGGCGCCTGACCTGACCCGCCTGGACCTGACCCGCGTGCCGCTGGCCTGGTCGCAGGCGCTGCTGGCCCAGGCCTGGCCCAGCGCGCACCTCAAGGCAGGGCGGCTGCAGGGGCGCATCGACGTCCACACCCCGGAAAGCGCCCCTTTGCGGGTGGAGGCGCGGCTGGGCGTCACCGGCCTGGGCCTGGACACGCCCGATGGGAGCATCGCTGCCGAAGGCCTGGGCGCGAAGCTGGAGGTCGGTTTCCGCAAAGCCGGCGCGCTGTCGCTGGTAACCGTCGATGGCAGCCTGCGCGGCGGCGAGATTCTGGTCGGCAACGGCTACCTGGCCCTGCCTGCCAGGCCGGTGGCGATCAACCTCGCCGCGCGCCGACAGGGACAAGGCGGCTGGGAACTGCCGCAGCTGGCCTGGGACGACGGCGACGCGCTGCGGGTGGAAGGCTCGCTGGGCTTCGATCCTCAGGCCAACCTGCGCAACGCCGACCTGCACTTGCGCAGTAACGACGTGGCGCCGCTGCGGCCGCGCTATCTGTCCGGCTGGCTCGGCCTGGCCGGCCTGGGCGAGTTGCAGATGCAGGGACGGATGCAGGCCCGGGCCCGCATCGAGGAGGGTGCGCTGGCCTTTGCCGAAGCATCCCTTGAGCAGGTTTCGCTCATCGATTCGCAACAGCGCTTCCGCTTCGACGGGATCAGCGGCAAGCCGGTGTTTTCGGCAACGGCGACGGCGGACGCCCCGGTGCGAAGCAGCATGGGCTGGCAGGGCGGCGCGATCGGCGGGCTTGCCTTTGGCGCGGCCGGCCTGGCCCTGCAGAGCAGCGCGGGAAGCATCGGCCTGCGCCAGCCGGTGGCCATCCCGATGTTGGGGGGACAGGTGCGTTTCGATGCCCTCAACCTGCGTCCTCCCGCAGGCGGGCGCGGTCTCGAGTTCGAGTTCGGCCTGGCCATGGAGGCGCTCGACGTCGGGCAACTGGCCGCCGCCCTGGACTGGCCTGCCTTCGAGGGCCGGCTGGATGGAATCATTCCCCGTGCGCGCTATGCCAATGACCGGCTGGATTTCGATGGCACGCTCACCACGCGGATGTTCGGTGGCGCAGTACAGGTCACAGGCCTGTCGATGGAACGGCCTTTCGGCACCGCGCCGACCCTGTCGGCGGACATCGGCATCGAGGACCTGGATTTGGAATCGTTGACCAAGGTGTTCGGCTTCGGCCAGATCACCGGTGCGCTGGACGGCAGCATCATGGGCCTGCGCCTGGTCGACTGGAATGCGCAGGGCTTCGAGGCCGACCTGCATACCGATCCCTCGTGGCGGGGCAGGCAACGGATCAGCCAGCGCGCGGTCCAGGATCTTTCCAGCGTCGGTGGCGGCGGCGGGCTCGGCGACAGCCTGCAGGCCCAGGCGCTGAAGCTGTTCGAGGATTTCGGCTACCGGCGCATCGGCATCAGCTGCCGGCTGGCCGAGCAGGTCTGCGACATGGACGGCCTTGGTTCAGCGGGGGCGGGCTTTATTATCGTAGAAGGATCGGGCCTGCCGCGCCTGACCGTGGTCGGCTACAACCATCGCGTCGACTGGCCCACGCTGGTCGAGCGACTGGTCTCGGTTACCCAGGGCGAAAGCAAGCCCATCATCGAATGAACCGGAGAAACACCATGCATCGTTGGTTCGGAACCTCCCTCGCCGCGGCACTGCTGCTGACCGCCTGCGTCACCATCAACGTCTATTTCCCGGCAGCCGAGGCCAAGGAAGCGGCGCGCGAGTTCGTCGACAAGGTGATCGGCGACGAAACACCGGCCGGGCAGGCCAAGCCGCAGCTGCCGGGGGGGCAGGGAGGCAGCGCCTGGGTGCAGCCGCGGGAGCGTTCCTTCGACTGGCTGGCGCTGGTCGGCATCGGCACCGCCCACGCGCAGGAGTCGGCCAACATCAGCATCAAGACCCCGGCCATCCAGGCGATCCAGGACCGCATGGCAGCGCGCTTCAGGGCGCAGTTGTCCGCGGCCTTCGACGCCGGCGCGCTGGGCCTGACCCGCGATGGCATGATCGAAGTGCGTGACGCCTCGAAGCTGGCGCTCAAGGACCGGGTGGCGATCACCCAGGCCGTGGCCGAGGACAACCGCGACCGCAAGGCGGTCTATCGGGAAGTGGCGGTCGCCAACGGGCATCCGGAATGGGAAGGCAAGATCCGCGAGACCTTCGCCCAGCAATGGATCGCCAGCGCCCACGCCGGCTGGTGGTACCAGGACGCGGGCGGCAGCTGGAAGCAGAAATAACCCGTCGCGGCCGCCAAGCCGGCGGTCGTCCGCGATCCCCGTCATCCCCGACCAGGGATGGCGGGTTTCGTGCGAATCGGCGGGTCTGCGACAATGTGGCCCCGTAGTCGCACGCAGTCCGCCACGTGGCAAGACCCCGCCCCCGCACCCCCCGCATCGACAAGACCCCCTTCGAAGCCGAGATCGTCGACCACAGCCACGACGGCCGTGGCGTGGCCCGGCGCGAGGGCAAGACCGTGTTCGTCTCCGGCGCACTGCCCGGCGAACGGGTGATGGCCGAACAGACCTCGAAGAACCGCCATTTCGACGAAGCCCGCAGCGTCCAGGTGCTGCAGGCGTCGCCTGACCGGGTGCAGCCGCGCTGCCCGCATTTCGGCACCTGCAGCGGCTGCGTCCTGCAACACCTGGACGAAGACAAGCAGATCCTGCTCAAGCAGCGCGTGCTGCTGGAGAACCTCGAACGCATCGGCCACGTCAGCCCGCAGGCCTTGCTGCCGCCGCTGACCGGCGACAGCTGGGGATACCGGCGCAAGGGCCGCTTCTCGGTGCGGCGGGTGAACAAGAAGGACAAGACCCTGGTCGGCTTCCGCGAGACCGATCCGCGCTTCGTCGCCGACCTTCAGGTCTGCCACACGGTGATCCCGCAGATCGGCGAACGCATCGAGGCGCTGGCCCTGCTGGTCGAGAGCCTGGATGCGCGCAACGACATCCCGCAGATCGAGTTCATCGCCGGCGATATCGCTGCCGACGGGAGCGGCGTGGCGCTGGTGTTCCGCCACCTCCTGCCGCTGAACGATGCCGACCGGGAACGCATGACCGCCTTCGCACGGCAGCACCGGTTCGCCTTCTACCTGCAATCGGGCGGCATCGACACGGTCGTGCCCTTGTGGCCCGAAGCGCCGACGCTCGCGTTCACCCTGCCGCAGTGGGACGTGGAGCTCGCGTTCCGGCCGCTGGATTTCATCCAGGTCAACGCCGCCCTCAACCAGAAGATGATCGCGCGCACCTTCGAATTGCTGGATCCGCGGCCGCAGGACCGGATCCTCGACCTGTTCTGCGGGCTGGGCAACTTCACCCTGCCGATGGCGCGTCTGGCGGGCGAAGTGGTCGGAGTGGAAGGCGAGGCCGGGCTGGTCCAACGGGCGCGCGAGAACGCCGCGCGCAACGGCCTGGCCAATGCGCACTTCCATGCCGCCGACCTGACCCAGGACCAGCGGGGCACGCCGTGGATGCGCCAGGGCTTCGACAAGCTGCTGCTGGATCCGCCGCGGTCGGGCGCCGACGAAGTGCTGAAGCAGCTGCCGCTCAAGAACATCGATCGCATCGTCTATGTCAGCTGCCACCCGGCCTCGCTGGCCAGGGACGCGGGCTTCCTGGTGGCCGAGCGTGGCTACCGGCTCAAGGCCGCCGGAGTGATGGACATGTTCCCGCACACCGGCCACGTGGAAAGCATCGCCTTGTTCGAGGCGGCATGAGGATGGACCGATGGGCATAGAGATAGAGCGCAAGTTCCTGGTCAGTGGCGATGCCTGGCGCCACGAGGCGCATGAGGTGGTGCCGATGGCGCAGGGCTATCTCAACGACCTGGCGATGGTCGAGGGCGGCGCGCAGAAGGCCTCGGTGCGCGTCCGCATCGAAGGCGCCGATGCCTACCTCAACCTCAAGTCGCGCGA
>SEHC01000595.1 GCA_004173415.1 Lysobacteraceae bacterium | reverse complement strand
GAGTTGCGGCAGATGGCGCGTGACCGGATGACCGTGGCGATGATGCTCGGCATCCCGACCCTGCAACTGCTGCTGTTCGGCTACGCCATCAACCTGGACGTGCGCAACCTGCCTGCGGCAATCGCCGACCTGTCCGGCACCAGCGGTTCGCGCGCGCTGGCCCAGGATCTGTTCGCGACCGGCGTGATCCGTCCGGTGGCGGGCGTACGCGCGCCGCAGGAACTGCAGACCCTGCTGCGCAAGGGGGAGATAAAGATCGGCATCGTGATCCCGCCCGATTTCGAGCGCCGCAGGATCGAGGGTCGCGAAGCGCTGCAGGTGATCGTCGATGGCAGCGACACTTCGGTGCAGTCCACCGCGCGCCAGCTGGCGCTGATGCCGCTGGACGGCCGCGGGCTCAGCGGCATGCAGGGACAGATCAGCGTGCTTCCCCTGTACAACCCTGAGCGACGGTCGGCAGTGAACGTGGTGCCGGGCCTGATCGGCGTCATCCTGACCATGACCCTGGTGATGTTCACCGCCATGGCCATCGTGCGTGAAAAAGAGCGCGGCAATCTGGAACTGTTGATCACCACGCCGGTGTCCAGCGGCGAGCTGATGGTCGGCAAGGTGCTGCCCTATGTCGGCGTCGGCCTGGTGCAGACCACGGTAGTGCTGCTGCTGGGGGTGTGGCTGTTCAAGGTGCCCATCAACGGCAGCCTGTGGGGCGTGTATGGTGCGGCGATGTTGCTGATAGTGGCCAACCTGACCCTGGAGCTGCTGGTTTCAACCGCAGCCAGGACCCAGTTCCAGTCGATGCAGATGGCGTTCTTCCTGTTCCTGCCCTCGATCCTGCTTTCGGGTTTCATGTTCTCCTTCGATGGCATGCCCAAGCTGGCGCAATGGATCGCCGAAGTACTGCCGCTGACCCACTTCGTGCGCCTGATCCGCGGCGTGGTGCTGCGTGGGGCGAACCTTTTCGAGCTGTGGCCAGACGTGCTGGCCCTGCTGGCTTTCACGGCGGTGATGATGTCGCTGGCGATCCTGCGTTTCCGCAAGCGCCTGGATTAGGGAATGCAGGCGCGAGGCAAGTCGCGAGCCGCCGATGCGGGCCGGTCGATGTGGTCGCGACCTGCGCCGCTCCCGCATCGCTCCTGCAACGTCAATCGATCTTCAGTCTGCCGCGCAGCGAGTTGGCCATCGCCTCGGTGATCTCCACGTCGACGAAGCCGCCGATCAGGCGGGCGTTGCCGGGGAAGTTCACGTAGCGC
>SEHC01000131.1 GCA_004173415.1 Lysobacteraceae bacterium | reverse complement strand
GGCACGGCCGATCCGGCCGGCGCCAGCGACATCCAGGTCAGGCGCCAGGCGCCATCCACCCGTCCACCGGCCCGGTAGTAGGGCTCCAGCAGCAGCGGCGTGCGGCCCAGGCTGTGCAGGTGCACCGGCGGCCCTTCGCCGAGATCCGGCCCGGCCACTTGCAGCCACTGTGCTGCCGGCGCTGCGGGCAGGCACAAGGTTTCGCTGGTGCGATAGCCGTCGACCAGGCCGCTGGCATAGACCAGCGGGCCGCGGGTGACCGCCACGTAGTCGTAGTGCATGACCGGCTGGCGCACCGGCGAGCCATCCGGTGCGCGCGATTCCTGGGTGTTCTGATGCACCCGGGTGTGCGCCACCGGCGCCATCGGCAGGTCCAGGGCCAGCTGGTCGCCGGCCTGCCACCGGCGTTCGACCACGGCATAGTCGCCCGGGGTGAGGGCGATGTCGTGGCTTGCGCCATTGATCCGCAGCGTCGCCCCCTGCGCCCATTGCGGGATGCGTACCGATACCGCGAAGGACGCCGGATGCTGCAGGTCCACCTCGAGCACGATCGCGCCGTCGAACGGATAGCGGGTGATCTGGCGCAGCTGCAGCCGGCCGGCGCGCGGGTGTTCAAAATCGGCGCTGCCCGGACCCAGCAGGTTGACCCTGACATCGCCCTGCGCCGATTGCGTGTAGGCGATGGCCGGCAGTTCCTCGATCGCCATCGCGCCGCTGGACTTGCAGCAGCGCCAATAGGTCGTGTGTACGCGCCGGCCATTGGGGAACGAGTAGTAGCACCAGTCCTCGCCATTGGGCGCCATCGCGCCCAGCAGGTCGTTGTAGGCGCTGCGTTCGATTTCCTCGGCGTAGCGGGCCTGGCCGCTGATCGCCAGCAGCTCGCGGTTGAGCTGGATCCAGGCCAGCACCGAACAGGTTTCGACATAGCCTTGCGGAAAGAACACGCCGGCCGGGTTGAACACCTCGCGCGAGCGATGGGCCACGCCGCCCCAGGGGCCGCCGCCCAGGGTCAGGTGCTGGCTGCGGATGCCCTGCCACAGGTTGTCGACCGCCTGCCGGTACGCGGGATTGCCGGTGGCCTTGTGCAGCTTGGCCAGGCCGACCAGGTTCCAGGCCAGCTGGTAGGCCTTGCCGGTGGCGATCTCCGATGCGTCCACGCCCTCCAGGGCGCGGCTCAGCAGTGCCAGGGCCGGATTCTCGTCGGCCTGCTGCAGCACCCGTTCGGCCAGTGCCAGGTAGCGCGCCTCGCCGCTGGCGAAATGCAGTTCGACGGCGGCATCCATCAGCACCGTGGCCGACATGCCGTGGTGGTTGCCGAGCTCGCAGATGTCGATGCCGCCGTCGGTCAGCGTGTGCCAGCACAGGTCGCCGATCCTGCACGCCGCCCGCAGGTAGGCCGGGTTGGGGAAGTGCCGGTGGACTTCCAGCAGGCCCAGGACCAGGTAGCTGTGGGTCCAGATGTCCCAGGTGCGCACGCTGGGCGCACCGTCCCAGGTGCCGGGCTTGGGCGGCTGCCTGCGCATGAAGCGGTGGCCGGGCGCGTAGGTGCCGAGGTATCCGTCTTCCTCCTGCACGCCGACCAGGTAATCGGCCACGCGCAGCAGGTTGGCCAGCAGCGCCGGCTCGCGCTGCCGCGACGCGGACTTGGCCGCGGCATACAGCCACTTGCCGGCGTGTTCGCCGTACCAGTCGCCTTCGTCGTTGGTGGCCGCGCGCCGCGGGTCGAAGATCTCGATGGCTCGTCGTTGGTGGCCGCGCGCCGCGGGTCGAAGATCTCGATGGCGGGGCTGGTTTCGTCGACGATGAAATGCGCCAGGCGGCCGGACTGGTTGGCGGCGAGCGCATCGCCCAGCAGGCCGGCCAGCTCGACCTGCGGCGCGGGCAGGATCGGACTCATCCGGCGTTCACCACGCAGCGGAATCCGATGCAGCCGGACCGGTCCTTGCATGGGGCCATCAGCAGGTACTTGCCGTGCTGGTCCAGCCGGTAGGCCTGCGGAAAATACCAGTGCGAGGTCTGCGGCTGGTAGGCACTGCCGCCACGCAGCACCGCGGCGCGGGTGTGCTCGTCGACATATTCGTCGGTCCACTGCCAGACGTTGCCGACCAGGTCCTCGACCCCGAACGGGCTGGCGCTCTGCGGATGGGCATCGACGTCGCAGGGCGGCAGCAGCCGGCGACCGCGGTTGGTCCGCGGCATGTAGCCGCTCGCCCAGTCGTTGCCCCACGGGTACAGGCGGCCATCGGTGCCTTGCGCGGCGTACTGCCATTCCCATTCGCGGGGCAGGCGCTTGCCGGCCCACTGCGCATAGGCGCGCGCGTCTTCCAGCGACACCCAGGTGACCGGCTTGTTCTCCCAGCCGGCGCGCGGCGCGCCATCCTTCCAGTCGGCGAGGAAATTGTGATCGTCCCCTGGCCAGTAGCCGCTGGCCTGGATGAACTGCATGAACTGTGCGTTGGTCACCGGGTAGCGGTCGATGTGGAACGATTGCAGGCTCATGCGCTGGCGGTGGTGGCGACGCGGACAGTCTTCCCAGGGGTACTGGAAATCCTGCCCGGCCCAGTTGAAGCCCTCGATCTCGATGCCGCCCACCTGGAACAGGAATTCGCCCGCGGGGATCCTGACCATGCCTTGCGGCGCCCGCGCCTGGGCCACGGTCGGGGCGATGTCGACTAGTTCCTGCGGCAGCGGCTTCCAGGCCGCCGAATGGCTGTTCAGCGGGGTCCGCGCCAGCGCCTGCATCGTGTCCAGGAACGCGGGCAGGCCAGGCTCTTCGCTGCCGGCATGCAAGGCCAGCACGGCGCCGAAACCGCGTGCTTCCATCGGCAATTCGATCACCGCCTGGCCCTCGACCACGCGCGGCTGCAGTTCGACCCCGTTCCAGGCATCGAAATACCGTGTTGCCTCGACATGCGTCACGGCCAGTTGTTCGCCGTCGACGGCGTATTCATTGCGGTTGACCAGGGTCCACAGCGCGCGGCCCTGTCCGGGGAAGCGGCTGATGAAGACGCCTGCCTGCAGGCTCTGCTGGTACGGCTCCCAGTCCATGCTGACCATCAGCGGCGCGAACTGGCGCGAGATGCTGGCGATGCGGCGCAGGGCTTCGCCATCGCGAGCGGTGAACCGGTTGTACAGGCCCCAGATGTTTTCCCAGGCGTTGTAGCCGATCCCGTTGAAGAAGATGTACTGCAGGTCGTGGTTGCGGTTGCGGCCCCAGCGGTTCTCGTAGTTGACCATGTGGCGCGGCTCCAGCCACTTCCACTTGGACACCGGCGGCACCGGCCCGTCGGGCGCCTTCTTGCCCCAGCTCTGCACGTTCCAGATCAACTGCTCTTCGGAGCTGATCGTCGATTCGGGAACGCGCGCGGCACGCCGTTGAAGGTGTCGCCGTTGATGCCGTCGGCGCCGACCGCCTTGACGATCTCCGCCAGCCCGTCCCAATGGCTCACGCCGGGATCGCGGGTGCCGTGGTCCCACGGCTTGGCCGGCAGGAAAACCTTGACCCCGCGCTTCTGGAATGCCTGCACCGCGCCGCGCAAACCTTCAAGGCCGCCCGGCATCGTGTGGGCCAGGTCGAACTGGTTGCGGTCGTCGATGCCGATATTCGGGTAGACGTACCAGATCAATACGCTGTCCAGGCCGCCGAAGCGCGCTTCCAGGTCATCCAGGTAACGGTCGACGGTGTACTGGCCCTTCACTGGGTCGTAGAAGTAGCGGTCTTCCACCATCATCTGCGCGTGGACGAAATTGCGCTGCGCCCACTGCAGTTCCGGCCTGCGGTAGTTGCCGTCGTCGTAGCCGATGCGGACCAGGTGCTCGCGGCGCCAGTGGCCCGTAGTCGGGCGCATCGTCGTCGTAATCGGGAGTCTGGTAGGGCGTGGTCATTCGGTCGTGGTCATTCGGTGGTGGGTCCGGCGATAAACAGGAAGGGCGTCAATCGAGCCCGCAATAGGCGGCCAGGGTCGCGACCGCTTGCGCGGAGTGGTCGCCCGCAGTCGGATCCTGCAACAGCGCCTGCACCTGCTCCGGCGTGGGAATGCTGGATTGTGCGCCCAAGCCGGTGCAGGTCAATGCCGATGCGGCGCAGGCGTAGCGCAAGGCATCGGGGAGCGGCTGGCGCCGGCTCATTGCCGCCAGCAACGCGCCGCAGAACGTATCCCCGGCCGCAGTGGTGTCGATGGCCCGGACCTTGAAACCGGGCTGCAGGAAGAACCCGTCGCCGCGCCGGGCGCAGCAGCCGCGCGCGCCCAGGGTCACGACCACGCAAGGCACGTCCAGCAAGGCCAGGCACTCGGCCACGCTGCCGCGATGGCCGGTCACCGTCGCCAGTTCGCCCTCGTTGACGATCAGCACATCGACCGCGGCGAGCAGCCCGGCCGGCAGCGTCCGCGCCGGCGCCGCGTTCAGCGCGACCTGCACCCCGGCCTCGCGCGCCTGCAGCGCATAGGCGGTGACGGCCTCGATCGGGGTCTCCAGCTGCAGCAGCAGGTGGCCCACGCCCTGCAGCGAGCCCAGCTCATCGCCACGCAGGGCGGTGTTGGCGCCCGGTGCTACGGTGATCGCGTTCTCCGCGTCGTCGGACAGGCAGATGAAGGCGGTGCCGGTCGGCAAGCTGCTGCGCACGATCTGCAATCGCACCCCGGCCTGCTCCAGCGACGCCTCGATGCCCGCGGCGAAGCCGTCGTTGCCCAACGCCAGCAGCATGCGCGTGTCGGCACCGCCCGCCCGCGCGCAGGCCACGGCCTGGTTGGCGCCCTTGCCTCCGGGGAAAGTGGCGAATTCGCGACCGAGCACGGTCTCGCCCGGCGCCGGCACGTGCGAGGCGCGGACCACGAAGTCGAGATTGGCCGACCCCGCGACCAGCAGGGCGTCGCCGGCCGCCGCGCTCATCGGACCGGGACCTGCTGCAGTGGCGCCTGCTGGAGCGGACCCGCTTGGAAAAGCGCCTGCTGGACCAGGTTGTAGAACGGCGTGCCGATCCGGGGCAGGTCGTTGGCCGCGCCATTGGGCAGGTGCTGGAGCAGCAGGATCGAGATGGTCCGCTGCGTGGGGTCGATGGAGAAATAGGTCGAGGCCGCGCCTGACCAGCCGAACTGGCCGGCTGCGCCCAGGCGTCCCTTGCGCGCCGGGTCCAGCAGCACCGCGCCGCCCAGGCCGAAGCCCTCGGCATCGCTGAACTCCGTCACCGGCGTTTGCAGGAACGTCAGCTGGTTGACCCACATCTGCGCGACCGTTTCCGGCTTCAGGATCGACACGCCATCGAGTGATCCGCCTTCCAGCAACATCCGGCAGAAGCGCAGGAAATCGGGCGCGGTGGAGTACAGGCCGCCGGCTCCGCCCGGATAGGGATTGAGCCTCTCGCCCGGGTGCAAGGCGCTGCGGCTCTGGTCCAGCAGCAGGCGGCCGTCGGCGCCCATCACGGTGAGGTCGACGATCCGGCCGCGCTGGTCCACCGGCACCTGGAAACCGGTATCGACCATGCGCAGCGGCGCCAGGATCCGCTGTTGCACGAACGCCTCGAAATCCTGCCCGCTGGCCACCTCGACGAGCCGCGCGGCCACTTCGATCTGGGTGCCGTCATAGTTGAAACGCGTCCCCGGTTCGACCGCCAGCGGCAACCTGGCCAGGCGCCTGGAGAATTCGGCCAGGTCGGCCGATCCATGCAGGTCGGCGCGTTCCAGCAGCCGGGTCGCTTCCTCGTTGGAGGCGGTCGCGAAGCCGGCGGTATGGGTGAGCAGGTGGCGCAGGCTCGGCCTGGAGCCGGCGGGACCCAGCTGCGGCGCATCGGCGCTGCCGCCCTTGAACCGCTGCAGGCCGGAAAACTCCGGCAGGTAGCGGTCGATCGGCGCATCCAGCGAAAGCCGGCCTTCCTCCACCAGGATCAGCACGGCGACCGTGGTCACCGTCTTGGTCATCGAATAGACGCGGAAGATCGAATCCTCGCGCATCGGCGAGGCGCGATGCAGGTCGCGGTGGCCGTAGGCACCGGACTGGACAACCTTGCCGTCGGCCATGACCAGGCTCACCGCGCCCAGGTAACCCCGCGCGTCGGTGGAACTGGCCAGGAAATCCTCCACCGCCTGCAGGCGCTCGGCCGGCGGTTGCGGGGAACCGGCCGCCGCCGGTGCGGCGGTGGCGGACCCGGTAGTGCCAGGCTCAACGCCGCCTGGCGCAGCGGCCGCAGCCACCGACGCCAGGCAAAGCAGGACCCCGCAAGCCATCGGCAACAGGCTCGCCCGCAGCCCTGTCGTCGACAACGGTTCCCTACCGTCGGGCAAGGCAAGCTTGAACCCGACGTGCAGGCATACGTACGCCGCCGACAACTCGACGATCAAAACTTGATCTGGTGGGTGAACGAGATCATCCGGCCACGGCCTGCCCAGTAGTTCTGGAAGCCGGGGAGCTGCGACCAGCTGAGGATGTACTGCTTGTCGGCCAGGTTCTCGATGCCGACCGAGAAGCGCCCGTACTTCTCCGACTGGTAGTTCACGCCCAGGTCGAACAGGGTGTAGCCGTAGGTCTGTTCGTCGTACTCGTAGCTGACGTTGGGCGTGCGGTCGGTATTGGTGTCGCTGCCGGAGATGTGCCGGTCCAGCAACTTGGTCGCGCCCAGGGTGATGTCGCCGTTGGGCACGAACTTCCAGCTCACCGAGGCGGAGATCTTGTCCGGGTTGACGTCCAGTACGCCCATCGGCTTGTTCAGCCCGCCCGCGTCCCAACGCCCTTCCGGATCGGCGTTCCAGAACGAGGTGAAGCCGCGGATGCGCGAATACAGCGCGCTGACCTTCCACTGGTCGGTGAAGCGCCAGTCGCCGCTCAGCTCGATGCCCTTGATGCGCACCGGGGCGCGGGTCAGGATGAAATCGTTGTTCACCGGATCCACCGCCAGCGAGGTGCCGAACGGGGACTTGGAGTCGTAGTGCGAACCGCTGAAGGAACCGCGCTCGCCGCGCCAGTTGAAGCCGAACTCGGTGTTCTCCACCACGATGGCCTGCAGGTCGGCGATGCGGTCGACCGACTGCCCCGGCACCTGGATGTTGCGCAGCGGGATGCCGATGTTGGGCAGGCCGAAGCCCTCGCCGTAGGAACCGAACACCGACCACTGGTCGGAGATCCGCCAGATCGCGCCGAAGTTCACCAGGCCCTCGGTGTACTGCACGCCGCCGCCTTCCACGAACACCGCGTTGCGATAGGCGGTGGTCGTGTAGCTGTCCACGTGCAGCTCGCCGTCCTCATGGCGGTAGCCGCCGCTCAGGGTGACCGGACCGAGGTCGTAGGTCAGCTGCAGGTAGGGCGCGGTGCTGGTGTATTCCATCGGCGGCACCCAGAGGCGGTTGGTCAGGGCCAGGCGCTGCTGGGCCTCGTCCTCCACCAGGTCGATGCCGGTGCGCAATTCCAGGCCGGACACGCCGAACAGGTCGCCGCGGGTCCAGGACGTGCGGATGCCGCGCTTCTTGGTCACGATTTCCGACTGGTCGTAGATGCGCTCGCTGTCCGGGATGCCTTCCGGCGGGACCTTGACCAGCTGCTTGTCGTCGCCGTTCTCGGGCAGGTAGCGCATGGCCTGGTCGGCGAAGTAGATGTCGGCGACCAGGCTGCCGCCGAACAGGTTGCCGTGGCTGTACTTGAGGGCGAACTGTTCGAAATCGTTGAACTCGGCCTTCTGGCCGTAGATCTGGCCGCGCTCGGAGGTGTTGGTGGTCGGCACCGGGCAATCGACGGGATGGTAACGGCAGCCCTCGACCTGCACGTAGTTGCCCTGGCCTTCGATCTTGAAGTGGCTGTAGGTGGCCTGCAGGCGCTGTTCGCCGTCCGCGCCGAAGTTCATGCCGCCCTTCAGGAAGAGGTTGTCGGCGATCGAGTCCGAGACCGAGCCGCTGGTGTTCATGCCGATGCGGCGGCCGTTGCCGTCGTAGGAGATGCCGCGGTCGACGCGCGACACGCCGCCTACGAAGTCGAACTGGTCGGCCAGGTACGCATAGTTCACGCCCAGCTTCCAGCCCGAGCTGTCGTCGCCGAACTGGGTGGAATAGCGCGAGGTCACGGTGACTTCGCTGCCTTCCTTGGTCGGGACCGTGGAGAGGTAGTTGATGATGCCGCCGGCCGCGCCGATGCCTTCGGACGCGGACGGGCCGTTGATCACCTCGATGCGGCCGACCATGCCCATGTCGGTGAAGGTGGCGTTGCGACCGCCTTCGCGCAGCGGCGAGCCCTGCGGAATGCCGTCGAACAGGCGCAGCGCGATGCGGCCGCGCAGGGTCTCACCGGTGTTGCTCATCGCCTGCGAGGATTCGGCGTAACCGGGCACGGTGCGGGCCAGCACCGCGGTCGCGTCCTCGGTCAGCAGCAAGGTGTGGGCGATCTCCTCCTTGGACACCAGGGTGATCGCGCCGGGGATCTTGTCGATCGCCTTGGGGCTGCGCACGCCGGTGACGACCACGCCATCGAGGTCGATCGCCTCGGCGCTGTCCTGTTTCTGGTCGGGTTCGGCCGCTGCGGCCGCCTGTTGCGCGTGGACGCTGGCGCTGACGGCGGCTGCCAGCAGGAAAACGCCGAATGTGGCCGGTACGTGCTTCATGGTCTCTGTTCTCGATGGATGTACTTGTTGTTCAGAGACGCGTGCGTACGCGGCTCCCCCGTTTGCGTGCGTATGTGCGTCGGCAGTTGGCGCAATGCGGCCAAGATGCCCGGCATCCCCTCCAAGACGCCTACGTGAAGCCCGACAATGCGCGGAGACTAGGCGCTCCCCCGGGGGAATAGAACCGGCGGGAACTATGTTCAGAGTCTAGTTTTTGTTGCTTACCAATCAGGTACTTATGCTGCGTCGCAGCAATGCAGCCTCTCGCCGGCGACACCGATTGCCGGCGGCGGCAAGCCGCGGCGGGGGCTCAGTCGTTGAGGGCCTTCATCGCCGCCCGGCTTTCCTCCAGGAACACGGTCACCAGCCGGATGCGGACCGTCGATCGCGACCAGACGATGCCGATCTGGCGCGGCACGCTGGCTTCGGGCAGCGCGATCCGGACCAGCTTCAGGCCCTCCGGCCAGGGTCGCGCCCAGTCCGGCACCAGCGACACGCCCAGTCCGCGGTCGACCATCACCGCGATGGCGTTGAGCGCATTTAGCTCGAAGCGCTCCTGCGGGGTGATGCCGACGCGCTGCAGGTATTCCTCGGCCTGGCGCCCGCCCCAGTGGTTGCGGTCGTAGCGGATCAGCGGCTGCGTGGCCAGCAACTCGTGCGGATCGCGCCCGGCCATGCTCGCCGGCGCCAGCACCACCAGCGGCTCTTCGCGCAGCAGCTGCCAGTTGCAGGTCTTGGGCAGGGTGTATGGCGCGTGCAGCACGATGGCGCCATCCAGCTCGCCGCCTTCCACGGCGCGATACAGGTCAGCCGAATAGCCCGGCTTGATGAACACGTTGATGCCCGGGAACTTGTCGACCATGCGCGCCAGGATGTCCGGCAGCATGCCGGCCAGTGCGGTGGGGCAGGCGCCCAGGCGCAATTCGCCCGAGATGGCGTTGTCGTTGGCCAGGCTGCGCAGGTCGGCCACGTCGCGCAGCAGGTCGCGGCTGCGCTGCAGGATGCGGGAACCTTCCTCGGTCACGCTGACCGTGCGGCCCACGCGCGCGATCAGCGGCGCGCCGATCTCGCGCTCGAGGGTGCGGATCTGCTGGGCCACCGCGGCCGGGGTGATGTTGAGCAGGCGCGCGGCGGCGGCCATCGAACCGCGGTCCACGACGGCCACGAAGGTCTTGAGGAATTGGGTATCCACACGTCTCTCTTGGGAAAGCAGGCGATCAGGGCCGGCCGGTCAGTCAGGCGAGCGCGCACAGGCTGGCCAGGTAGCCGATCACGATGCACAGCATGATCGAGATGCCCAGGTAGAAATACGGATGGACCATCTGGAACGACCAGATGACCAGCGTCAGCACGATGCTCGAGCCTATCCCGATCGCCACGCCCTGCGAGTTGGCGCGCCGGGTGAACATCCCCAGGGTATAGGCACCGGCGAAACCGCCCCCGAGCAGGCCCGCCAGCTCGATGGATACGTCGAACAGCGAATGGATGTCGAAGCGCGAAAGAACCAGCGCCAGGGCAATGCCCGAAAGCCCCACCAGTACGCCCATGACCTCGGCGAACAGGACGCTTTTCCTCGGCGTCGGGTTCTTCGCAAGCTTCTCGTAGAAGTCCACCGACGCCAGAGTGGACACGCTGTTGATGATGCTGGACAGGGTCGACATGGCCGCCGCGAAGATGCCGGCGATGATCAGGCCGGTGACTCCCATCGGTAGTTCGGCGGCGATGAACAGCGGGAAGGTCGCGTCGATCGACAGGGTCGGGTCCATGCGCTCGGGATGCGACTTGTAGTACGCGAACAGCGCCGTGCCGATCATGTAGAAGAAGAAACCGCCGGGGATCATGATCGCCGCGAACGTCCAGATCGAGCGCCCCGCTTCGCGGTCCGACTTGGTCGAGAGCACGCGCTGCATGAGCACCTGGTCCTTCGGGAAAGTCAGTACGACGTCGAACAGCACCAGGAAGATGAAGCCCCACACCGTGGCCTTGGTCAGGTCGAAGCTGAAATCGAACAGCTTCATCTTGTCTTCGGCCATGGCGGTGGCGACGAACTCGGGTACGCCGCCGTTCAAGCTGTAGATGATGAATCCAATGGCGAAGATGGCGCCGCCGAACATCACGAACACCTGGGCGAAATCCGTCCAGATGACCGCCTTCATCCCGCCCATGGTGGTGTAGAGGATGGTGAAGACCCCCATCATCAGGATGCTCCACACCACGTCGATGCCGGTGATGGTCGCGATGGCCAGCGACGGGAGGAACAGGATCACGCTCATGCGCGCGCCGATCTGCATGGCGATGCACAGTGCGCTTGCCAGCATGCGGATGGCCGGGTGGAAGCGTGTTTCCAGGTACGAGAACACGGACATCAGGTCGAGGCGCCGCAACAGCGGCACGATCCACACCGCGACGAACATCAGGCCCAGCACCGCGATCAGGTTGTTGGCGAGGTATTGCCAGTTGGTCTCGAAGGCCTTGGCGGGAATGGCGATGAAGCTGATCGAGCTGACGTTGGTCGCGTACAGGCTGATGCCGGCGGCCCAGAACGGGATGGAGCGCCCGCCGACGAAGAAGTCGGAAGTCGAGGCACGCTTCTCGCGGAGGTAGAAGTACAGGCCGATGCAGAGCATCGCGCCCAGGTAGACCAGGATGACGATCCAGTCCAGCCAGCGAAGCAGTTGCTTTCCCGACTGGATCTGGATGCTGTTGAGCTCGATGCCCTGGGCGCTGGCGCCGGGCCGCGCCCACAGCACGCCGCTGTCCAGCGCCGCGGTTGCGACGACCCCACCAGCCTCCGAATCCGGCAGGCTGGCCCACGACCCGGTGATGGTATGGAAGGTCATCATCCGCGGCGCGGTGCCGTCCGCGGGATGCACCAGGTAGATCACGTGCGCCTGGCCGATCGGTCGCGCCGACCCCGGCACGATCCTGCCCGGTACCGCACCCTTGTCCTGCCAGCCCGTATCGGCGGCCCAGCGCAGGATGCTTTCGCCAGCCGCCGACGGCAGCGTGGCGAACACCGCCGAGGTCTGGGCGACCAGTGACGTGGGCGGCGCATTGCCGGCCCAGCCCGGCGTGCGGGTCCATGCCGGCCTGTCCGCAGTGGCCGGCAACGACAGCAGCACGCTGTCGCCGGCCGCATCCAAGCCGGCGACGTAAACGTAGTCGGCATTGACCGCCGCGCGGGCGTTGCGCAGCGCCAGTGGCAGCGCCGGCAGCGGCGTGGCCACGGGCTCGCCGTCGACCAGCGACAGGCTTTCGACCGAGGTCACCATGGCGTCCTGCGCCGGTCCGCGCAGCAGGAACGCCTGGCGTCCGTTGCCGGCGACGCCCTGCAGCGGTGCGGCCGTGGCGGCCGGGTTCCATGCCGACGGCGACCAGGTCCGGCGCTGTGCATCCAGGACCCAGGCCTGCTGCGCGGTCAGGGCGACCGGGCGGCCTTCCACGGCCAGCAAGCCGAGCAGCGGCTGTTCCGTCGGGATGGCAGGCAGTGGCGTGCTCTCCACCCTGGAAAGGCTTTCGGCGGAAGCCGGCAACGACAGGACCGAGGCCAGCAGGACCAGCGACATCCTCCGCGCCGCACGCAAAAGGAAGGGGATACGGATCATCAAGGCTTGCTCGGATTCGAATCGATCGAGGCCAGCAGGGCCTCGGCACGCTTCAGGAAAGGAAGATCGACCATGCGGCCATCGACGACGAATGCACCGCGCCCGGCCTGCGCGGCCTCTCGTGCCCCTGCGACGATGCGGCGGGCCAGCGCGATCTGCGCGGCATCGGGCATGAACACTTCGTTGGCCAGCGCGACCTGGCGGGGATGGATGCAGCTCTTGCCCCAGTAGCCGAGGCGACGGGCCATGCCGGCTTCGACGCGGAAACCCTGCTCATCGGCGAAGTCGGCGAAGGCCGCATCCCAGGCTGGCACGCCGGCTTCGGCGGCGGCCATGCGCACCGCGAACAGCACCGCATGGATATTGGCCGGATCGCGGCGGTCGATGCCATGGGGCTCGAACAGGTCGGCCAGGCCGACCTGCAGTCCGGCGACGCGTGGATGGGCCGCGGCGATTTCCGCGGCGCGGCGCAGGCCGCGCGGGGTTTCGATGGTGGCCAGCAGGCCGGTCGGGGAAGCCACGCCATTGGCCGCTTCGGCGCGCTCCAGCAGGGCGACGGCGGCGAGCACGTCCTGCGCCGATTCCACCTTGGGCAGGTTGACCAGGCCGACGCCGTGACCCACGACCGCGCCCAGGTCCTCGACCAGGTGCGGGGTATCCAGCGCATTGACCCGGACCACGACCAGCTTGGCCGAGGCCAGCGCCGCGGCGGACTGCACGAAGGCCGACACATGGGCTCGCGCCTCCTGCTTGCGCGCCCCGGGCACCGAATCCTCCAGGTCCAGGCTCAGCGCATCGGCATCGCCCGCCAGGGCCTTGGCGAACAATTCCGGGCGCACCCCGGGCACGAACAGCTTGCTACGCATGGACCAGGCTTTTCATGTCGCGCAGTGTGCGGGAAACGGAAGCGAAGA
>SEHC01000130.1 GCA_004173415.1 Lysobacteraceae bacterium | reverse complement strand
GGCCTGCAACTGACCTTGAACGACGCCAGCCAATGGCGCATCGATGCGAGCGATCTCGGCGCCGCACCGCGCGACACCCCGGTGCGCGATCCGCGGGGCATCCAGCCGCCTGCACGGACTGCGCGCGGTTCCAGCACCGCATTCGTCACCCGCGCCCTTGTCATCGGCGAGCGCTGGCTGGGAGTGATGACCGAACAGGAATCCAGGCTCTACACCAACAAGCCGGTGATCCCCGGTCGCGATCCCGGCGAACGTCCCGGCGCGATGCAGCAATACCTGGAAGCCAACCACGTCCCTGCCCCGCTGCATGAGCTGCAGGCGCAGCCCTATCGCCTGTGGGCGGCGCGCGTGCGCCAGGTGTCCGCCGCGCCACCGGACTGGCCGAAGCACTTTCCGGACACATGGGGCAAGCGCCCGCAGTTCAGCGACTACCAGCTGCTGCCCGAGGCCCCGCCCCTGCTGCGCGCCGGCCTGCTGCACAACGGCGACCCGCGCGAACAGGCGCTGTGGTACCGGCAACCGGACAGCGTGCTGGTCCTGCACCGCGACAAGCTGGGCAGCGAAGGCCGCCTGCAGCTGAGCCGCATCTCCGGCCCCGCCGGCAAGCCGGTATGGAGCACCACCCTGCCCCTGGACGACCTGCAGGCGGTGATGCCGAACGACCAGGACCTGCTGTTGCTCGGCAGTGAGCCGGCTACCGCCAACGGCGGCGCGGGCGGGGGAGGCCCGCAGGTGAAAGCGGTGCGGGTGGAAGTGGCCAGCGGCAGGATCGCCACGCTGGACCTGACTGCCGAAAGCATGAAACAGCCCAGGTAGAGGGATCGCTTGCGCCGTTCCGGGCGCCGGTCCACTCGAGTCTGCGTGCAGAAGTTCTGGTTCCCGCCACGGGGCGCAGCGACCCTCGGCAACAGCAGGCATCGACGAACGCAAGGGCTAGAATCCCGGCGGACCTTCCTCTCTCCGCCTGCCCATGACAGAAGCCGAATTCGACCAGCTGATGGACCGCGCCTACGCCGCCTCGGGGGCCGGCCGGCTGCACGAAGCGTCGCGGCATTTCGCCGCGTTGCTGGAGGCCAGGCCGGACTCGCACAACTTCCATTACATGCGCGGACTGGTGCACAAGTACCTGCGCGACTGGCCGACCTCGTTGCAGCACAACCTGCGCGCGGTGGAGACGGCGAAGGAACCTGACCAGGCTTCGCAGTGGAACGCGGGCATCGCCGCCACCGCGCTGGGCGACTGGGCCACGGCGCGCCGGCAGTGGATCGCGGCGGGCATCCGCCTGCCGGAGGGCGACGGGCCGATCGACTCGGATTTCGGCCTGGCCAGCGTGCGCCTCAATCCCTGGAGCGACGGCGAGACCGTGTTCGCGCGGCGCGTGGACGTGGTGCGGGCACGCCTGTTGAACGTGCCGCTGCCGGAAAGCGGCTACCGCTTCGGCGACATCGTGCTGCACGATGGCGCGCCCACCGGCAGGCGGGCAACGGGCGGCACGACCGTTCCGGTGTTCAACGTGCTGCAACGTCTGGCGCCCTCGGACTTCCGCACCTTCACCGCGTTCGTCCGCTGCGACACGCCCGCCGCCAGGGACGAACTGCTGGCCATGTCGCTGCCCGGCATCGGTTACCTCGAGGACTGGACCGATTCCATCGTGCGGTACTGCCTGCGCTGCAGCCATGGCACGCCTCACAGCCACGACAAGGGCGGCGACGGCGCCTGGCAGTCCGACCGCAACCTGGGCATCGCCGCGCAGAGCCGCGCCGCGGTGGATCGCCTGCTGGAAAACTGGAAGGCTGCCGGCAAGGGGCGCCAGGTGGACGGCGTGGAGTCGCGCGAGCACGCGGTGCCGGTGCCGGAAGATGGGCAGGTGTGGTGGCGCGGGCCGGAGGACGACGAACAGAACGACGGCGACTAACCGGACGGCGGCACTGCAGGGCTGCGCGGCCGGGATCCTGGGACAGGCTTCAACCCCGCCTGTATCTGTGGGACGAGCCGCAGCCCCGACGCTCGACCGGCTGGCCAGGTCGGGGCTGCTGCCGAACCCAGGCGCGCTGCCCTATTCGCGCGCCAGGCACTGCGGCGCGGCATCGGCGATGCGGCGCGCCTCGTCGCTCTGCCCGGGCCCGGGTTCGACCAGCGCGGCGACGCACGGCTCCTTGCCGGCCAGCGACACCGGCACCAGGTAGGACGTGTCACGGTCGGGGTTTGCCGGGTCGCCGGCCACGGCGTAGCGCAGCACCAGCCTGTCGGGCACGAACTTCTCGCCCACGCCTGCGCCGCGCCATTCGACCTGCTCGCCCAACTGGCTGAAGGCACCGCCGCCGAGTTCGGACAGGCGCAGGCTGGTGAAGCTGCCGCCCGGCACCTGCACCATCACGTTGAAGCGGCCGTCCGATTCGATCACCCGCAAGGCGTGTCCGGCGGGGCCGCTGCATTCGGTCAGCCGGTAACCGGCTTCGTCGGGCTTGGCCTCGATCAGCCGGCAGTCCTTCAATTCGGAATAGCGGGAACTGCGCGTGGTCGCGGGCGGCGCTGCAGTTGCCTCGGGCGTGGGTTCGACCACGGCGGGAGCCGGCGTGGAGGGGCGGGTGGTTTCGGGGGCAACCGCTTCCGCCGGCCGGTGTCTGTCGCAGCCACTGGCGCACAAGGCGGCGAATACCAGGGAGAGGCTGGCGATGCGGATCGGCAAGGGTGGGTTCACGGCGCGCTTCCTGTGCAAGGGCGAGAGATCGAAGTCGTGCCTTGGCAGGCAGCCGCGATTGTCGGTGCGTGCAGGTGAACGCGGCTTCATTTATCTCCGCGTTGTAGCGCATCCCCGCAGGAGCGGGCCATGCCCGCGACCGCCCTTCCCCGTCATCGCCGCACAGGCGTCGCGGGCATGGCCCGCTCCTACCGCTTGTTGCCTATGGAACGCACCAGTGAGGACCTGCCACGAACATGCAGCGCCGCCGCTGGGCAATTCAATCCGATGCCGCGCCCATCCGCTTCCAGGTTGCCCTCACGATCTCCATGGCATCGGGCCAGGCCAGCTGCTCATGCGCGTTCAAGGTGGTGTAGCGCCGTTGCAGCATCGGCACCAGTTCGTCCAGCCGCTCGTGATGATGGATGAGGTAGCTGTCGTAGCCGAACTTGAGCGTGGGCACATAGGCTTCGAACGGCAACCGGTCGTGGAAGAACCTGCGGTGGGGATGGCAGTGTTTCCAGTAGACGAGTTCGGCGGCGATGTCCAACACCATGCCCGGCGCCAGGCGCTCGATGCGCTCGCTGGAAAACATCGGATACAACATCAGGCCTGGCCGTCGACGCTGCACGACTGACAGCGGTCGAGACCGTTGTACACCCCGGGCAGGCCACGTGCCGCCCGCGGAGCGATCGGGCCGACCTGGCCGACCAACGGGACCGGGCTTGAGACAGTGCGAAGGCGATCGAAGACGGGCAGCCATCCACGGGCGGGCATCAAGGTGAAAGCACCCTACCCATCGCAAGCACCCGCATCGCGCCCGCGTCGGCTCAGGGGGTCACCGGCATTCCGGTGGCCACCTTCCGGTAGGACTTCAGCCCGAACGTGTCGTGCTGCTCCTGCCAACGGGCCTGGGCCGTGGCCCGGTCGGGATAGGTCGTGCAGGAGCTGGAGCCCACCGAAACGCCGTACTGCGCATTGATCCGGGAAGCGAAGGCCTGCTGGGCGCCCATGGCCGAGTAGCCTTGCCTGTCGAGGGAAGTGACGGCCGACAGGAACATGGCGCCCGGCGCATCCATGTAGGCGCCCGGCTTGATGGCGACGCAGAAGGCGAAGGCAGTGCTGCCCGTATTGCCCGGCGCTGCCGCTGGCGCGGCCACCGGCGCCGGAGCCGACGACACGACCAGCGCAGGCGCGCTCGAGGCCGCTGCCGCCGACTGCGCCTCGTATTGTCGCGCCGCCTCGTACTGGCGGGCGCTCGCTTCGCGGGCGCGTTGCGCATCGGCCTGGCGCGCCGCCGCTTCCTGCTGCGCGCGGATCGCTTCCTGCTGCGCACGGTACTGCGCCTGCTGGGCTTCCACCGAGGCGACCGTGCTGTTCAGGCGCGAGATCGAATCGGCCAGCCCCTGCTGGGCGGCGGCACTGGACTGGGCCCATCGCGCGGCCTTCTCCTGGCGCTCCAGTTCGAACTCGTAGTCCGCCTGCGCGTCCAGTATCTCCTGCTGCGCATTCATCTCTGCATACCTGCGCTGCTGTTCCAGGATCTGCTCGACGGCCACGCGCTGGGCTTCGGCGGCCGCGGCCTGTTCGCGCGCATGGGCAGTGGCGCGCTCCGCGGCTGCCTGGTCGAACAAGGCGACGGCATCGGCTTCGGATTTCCATTCAAAAGTGGATTCCGGGATGCCGGCAGGCGTCGAGATGATGCTGGTCGGACCCAGGCGTTCGTTGGTGCTGTATTTGGCCGCGTCAAGCGGTGTCACCCCGAGTTCGGGCAGCACCTGGACAAAGAAGTCCTGTCCGCTGGAAGAGGCGACCCGTGCGACCCGCACCGGCTTTTCGCCCTCGTACTGGGTCCAGGTTCCGCGAACCGGATCCAGCACGACCGAGCCGTGGAATTCGATCGGCACTCCATTGGCGCCGACCACCCAGTTGGCCAGGACGAAGCGTTCACCGTTCCCGGTCCCGGTCACGGCGGTCATCATCCTGTTGCCCTCCCCGATCCATCGGCCTGCTTCCCCACCCGCCCCCGCCGGCCGCAGCAAATGGTTCCAGTAAACCTGGTTGAGCGCGTGTTGCTTGCGCTGCGCGGGGTCGAGCACCGGCGCCGGTGCCGGCTCTGCCACGGCCACCGTCCCGGGCAGTGGGGTGTCGACCGCGACGGGCGGCGCAGGCGCGGGATCGCCGCCAGGAGGCGCCACGCCCGTCATCGCCACGGTCGGCGCCGTCGCCGTGAGCGGGGCGTCGGCGGTCTTCCCATCGACCGGGAAAAATCGGTTGTAGGCCTGCGCCTCGGCCACCGACTCGACCACGCCGTCGCGCATCTTCAGCATCCGGATCTCGTAGGCGCCGTCGCTGGCAATCAACGCCTTGTACGGCATCTTCAGCATCCCGGTGCCGGCGTACACCACGCTGCCGTCGGCCTGCACGGTGCCATTCCACTGCTTGCCGCCCAGCGAGGAACCGATGGCGCGCAGCGTGCCGGGGCTGGGACCGGGGGTAATGGTGTTCGTGTGCCTGACCTTGCCGCCGGAGGGCGCGCGGTATTCCTCGATCAGCTCCCTGCCCGGCTGTGACCAGCGCCAGTGCAGCTGGTAGCCATTGGCCCCGGCCTGGCGCGTGGTGCCGGCCAGCTGCGTGTAGATGCCCCAGGTCGCGCGATCCACCGTTTGATCCTGCGCCTGCTGGGCCACCGCCTCGCGCGGGCCCAGCAGCATCGCCAGTGACAGTAATGCGATACCCACCGACCTGACCGGAAATGCCATCACGCTCCCCCCTGGGATCCTGTTTGGGGCCAGTATATTCGCGGCCCCGTCGCACGCGGAACGCAGGCCCTTGGCGCCGGGCCCGCGCTGGCGACGGGCGCCCTGCCACCGGTCCCCCGCCTCGCCCTGGGGCGCGTCCGGCTGCCGCGACGCAGGCACAGGGACTGCGTGATCGAAACACGCCACGCAAGCGGACAACCCCATCTGGCGCAGTCCGCGCCGCCGCGCCTTGCCTGGATAACATCATGTTCATGGGCCGGACGGCACCATGCGCGGACTCCCGACCTCCCACGCCACCGCATTGTCCCCGCGGTGCGTGAGTGCGCGCCCGCCCACAGCAGGAGGGGGAACCACCGCTCCAGGACTCTCCATCGTCCCGGACGTCCGCACCCGCGCCCTGCAGGTCACGGCCTGCCCCACGGCGCCTCGATACGAGGAAACCCCATGCCATCCAAGGCCCCCGCCAAGAACAGCATCTCCCTGTCCCAGCCCAAGCGCAGCAGCGCCGGCAAGGGCCAGACCCTGGAGATCACCAGCCAGCGCAGGTTGATTCCCGCAGCAGCGCCTTCGCCTGTCGGCGCCCAGCCGGCCCCGAGGGCCGCGGATCATTGCCAAGGTGCCGGTACGGGTTTATACCTGCGCGGTAGCCGGTGGGGTCGGCCTGCACACGCACCAATGCCGGCCCGGTTCTCCCTTCCCCACTCGCCAGGGACGTTGCCCCCGTGGTGTCAACGCAGTGAACGAAGCCGGCCCTGCCATCGACCATGAAGCCGGGCCAACGCCCCCGGTCTTCATCAGTTACGCGACCGCAGACCGCAGCGAGGCGCTGAAGCTGTGCAAGGCGATCGAACGCCGTGGCACCGCCTGCTGGATTGCCATGCGCGACGTGCGGCCGGGCGAGAACTACCAGGAGGCGATCGTGCAGTCGCTGCGCAGCGCCCGCGCGGTGGCCCTGGTCTTCTCCGAGGCGGCCAACACCAGCGTTGAGATCAAGAAGGAGCTTTCGCTGGCCAGCCGCTACAACGTGCCGGTCATTGCGCTGCGCCTCAGGGACGTGCAGCCCAGCGACGCCTTCGCCTACGAGCTGTCGACACGGCAATGGATCAACGCCTTCGAAGGCTGGGACAGGTCGGTCGATACCCTGGTCGCCCGGGTCGCGCAGATTTCAGCTTCCGCCACGCCGGCCACCGCCGGGGGCCGAGCGGCGTCGCGCCGCACGACCCGGTTCTCGCGGCGCTGGCTGGCGATCGCCGCCGGCGGCCTGCTTGCGCTGGGCGCGGCGGGCGCGGCCTGGCGGGGAATGCGGCCCACCGCGCCCGTGACCCACGCCATGACCGTCCGCCTGGCCGGCTTCCAGCTGTTGTCCGCGGAGCTGCCCGCCAGGCTTCGCGATACGGTCGATGCGGAAATCAACGCGGCCTTCAGTGTCGCCGGGGTGGTCGGTGTTTCCACCGCGCCGGCCCCGCCACCGGGCACGGCGCCGGCCTACGCGCTGGGCGGCACGATCCAGCGCGACGGCGCCACGATCCGCGTCATCAGCCGCCTGGTCAACGAGCGCTCCGGCACGACCCTGTGGTCGCACACGTTCGATTATGACGGGAATGAAGTCTCGAGGATTCCGCGCCACATCGCCGTCGACGCGGGCAACGTCGTCCGCTGCGGGCTGTTCGGTGCATCCACCTACGACAAGCCGCTGCCCGATGCCGTCCTCAGGGACTACATGCAATTCTGCGAGGGCCACTGGAATCCCAACCTGCAGGACGGACGCAAGGCCCTGGTTCCCGCCCAGCGCGTCGTCGCCGCCGTTCCGGATTTCTCCTGGGATTGGGCAGCCGTCGCCGGTGGGTACTGGAAGGTCTCCAGGAGCACGGACGACCGTCGGATCGCCGAGGCGGCCCGCGCGAGTGGCCGTGAGGCGGCCGACCGCGCGGTGGCGATCGATCCCCGCAACAGCGAGGCGCTCTACATCAAGTCGATGGTGGTCGACCGGCACGACTGGATCGGTCGCGAAGCCCTGTTGAAACGGGCCCTGGCCGCCCGCCGGCTGGATTGCGGGTGCGAATACCATCAATACGGGTGGATGCTGGTCAACGTCGGCCGGACCGCCGAGGCGCTGGAAGAACTGCACCGGGCCAACGACATGCTGGCCCTGTATGTCCATACCCCGCTTACGCTGGCCGACGCCCTTGTCACCGCGGGCAAACCAGGTGAGGCGATTGCGTTCTATGACGCGGCGATAGACCTTGCGCCGGATGCCGCCTTCGCGAAACGGCTCACCTCGTACAAGGCCATGGACAGCCGCGACACCGCGCTGCTGGCGGACCCGGCCTTGCCGCTCCCCACGCAACTGCGCGCGGCCCTGCTGGAGGGTGAGCGCGCACTGGCATCGGCGGATCCAGCGGCCAGGGCGCACGCGGTGCAGACGCTGCTGGCGCTGGAGGAACGCCAGCAGTGGGAGGCGGTTCCGAAGCTGCTCGCCGATCTCGGCGCGAACCACGAAGCGTTCCTGGTCGCGAGCCGGATCGCGACGACGCGGGAGTATCCCGGCCCCTCGCTGTTCTGGGATCGCAGCCTGCGCAGCACCCTGTCCGATCCGGGTTTCCCGGCGGTCGCCCGGCAACTGGGGCTGCTGGACTATTGGAAGACCGGCCGCACGCGGCCCGATGTGTGCAATGAAAAGCAAGCGCCGCCGTTCTGCAGCATGATCTGACGAGGTCCTGCACCCCGGCGAATCCATGCGGGGCACTGCCCTCCGGTTATTGCGCCCTACTCACGAACCCGAGGGATAACCCTTCGCTCCAACTCCTGCGGACTCGACGGCTCGCGCGGTTCCCTTGTAGGAGCGGGCCATGCCCGCGACGCTTTTGGCAGCTTGTGCGGTTCCCTTGTAGGAGCGGGCCATGCCCGCGACGCTTTTGGCAGCTTGTGCGGTTCCCTTGTAGGAGCGGGCCATGCCCGCGACGCTTTTGCAGCTTGTGTGGTTCCCTTGTAGGAGCGGGCCATGCCCGCGACGCTTTTGGCTGCATCGCCGGCGAGAGCGGTCGCGGGCATGGCCCGCTCCTACAAGGTCTGGGGGAAGCGGAGGAAGTGGGTAGTACGGGCGGCGTGGCAGCGCTCAACAGCGAAGCGCGTCTGCCTTCCACGCGGGGCATGAACAACGATGGGGATCGCTTCGCTCCGCCCAACCTACGGGCCCCTACTGCGAAAAATTCTCGTATCAAGCGTAGAACCCGAACCCAGCTCCCGGGATACCATGACGTCTGTCCTGGGGGATAAACGATGAAGAATATTCTGGCGACCGCCTTTCTCGCGGCATGCCTGCTGACCTCGTTCTCGGCCGCAGCCGTCAAGATTCCGGCGGACGACTATCCGATGCCTGTTCCGGCCACGCAGCAAGCGGACACGCGCCTGCAGGTCACCGTGATCGA
>SEHC01000594.1 GCA_004173415.1 Lysobacteraceae bacterium | reverse complement strand
CGGCCAGCGCGAAATACGCCTATGACGTGGTGCTGTCGCGTTCGGCCGATGGCGGCGAGACCTGGTCGGCCCCGGTGGTGGTCAACGACGATGGCACGCCGACCGAGCACGGCTTCGTGTCGATGTGGCCGGCCTCGCCGGACACGCTGGGGATCGCCTGGCTGGATGGGCGCAGCAGCGCCCCGGGCCAGCACGGCCACGACGGGCACGGCGCGGGCGCGATGAGCCTGCGCGCGGCGGTGTTCGATGCGGCGATGGGTAAATCCGCCGAGACCGAACTCGACCCGCGCACCTGCGATTGCTGCCAGACCGACGTGGCGATGACCGCGCGCGGCCCGCTGCTGCTGTATCGCGATCGCGACGGTGGCGAAATCCGCGACATCGTCGCCACGCGCCTGGACCAGGGCGCGTGGACCCTGCCGCGCAAGGTGCACGACGACCGCTGGAAGATGCCGGCCTGCCCGGTCAACGGTCCGGCCGTCGCCGCCCGCGGCAACGACGCCTGGGTGGCCTGGTATAGCGCCGCGGGCGACCTGCCCAAGGTGCAGGTGGCGCATTCGGGCGATGCCGGCGACAGTTTCCCGGCGCCGGTCGAAGTGGACGGCGGCCCGCAGGTGCAAGGACGTGTCGGCATAGCCGCCGGTGGCCCCAGTGTCTGGGTGAATTGGACGCGCGAGGATGCCGAGGGCCAGTCGTTGTGGGTGGCGCGATACGAATCCGACCTGTCGAAAGAGCTGCAACGCATCGAGGTCGCGAAACTGCAAGGGAGGGGCCGTGCGACCGGCTTCCCGCAGATGGTCGCTCGCGGCGATGCCGTCCTTGTGGTGTGGACCGACGTGATCGACGGCAAGCCCGCATTGCGGGGCGCGCGCGTGGCGGTGGAGCAGGATCCGGTGATTCAGCCGGGAACAGGGAAGTAGTGGGCTCCTAACCGTTACCGGTGAAGAGCCGGTCTTCTGGCGGAAGCGGGCTATTGCTCCCGTTGCAGGCCCAATCGATCGATCCGGGAAATCCCGTCTTTGGCCACCAGGACCCTATTTTTCCTTGCGCCAGTTGACCGAGCCGCGGGTCTCCACCGTGCTCGATTCGATCTCCACGTCGAAGCCCTTGCGCAGCAGGTATTTCAGGGTCAGCGCCGAGCCGCTGCCGACCATCGACACGCCGTAGCTGACGTACAGCTTGGGCGACAGGTACTTGCCGACGCCGAACACCGAGCCGCCGAGGGTCCGCGATTCCAGCACGCCGGCGTCGTCCAGGCC
>SEHC01000129.1 GCA_004173415.1 Lysobacteraceae bacterium | reverse complement strand
GCCCGTCGACGGACTGATCGGCTGAAGATGACCGGTACCGCAGCCCACCCGCCCAAGCCCTACACGACCACCAGCGGCCATCGCGCGGTGCGCAGCTTCGTCCTGCGCCAGGGTCGCTTCACCCCGGCCCAGCAGCGCGCCTTCGACGAGTTGTGGCCGCGCTTCGGGCTCGATTACGCCGCCACGCCACGCGACTTCGACGCGATCTTCGGCCGCAGCGCCCCACGGGTGCTGGAAATAGGCTTCGGCAACGGCGACGCCCTGCGTTTCGCCGCGGCCCAGGACCCGGACCGCGACTACATCGGCATCGAGGTGCATGCGCCGGGCGTCGGCCGGCTGCTGAACGCGCTGGAGGCCGACGGCGCCGCGCACGTGCGGCTCTACCACCACGATGCGGTGGAAGTGCTGGCCAACGAAGTGGCCGAGGCCAGCCTGGACGAGGTGCGGATCTATTTCCCCGATCCCTGGCACAAGAAGCGCCACAACAAGCGCCGGCTGATCCAGCCGGAGTTCGCCGCCCTGCTCGCCTCGCGCCTGCGGGCCGGCGGGCGCCTGCATGCGGCCACCGACTGGCGCGACTATGCCGAACAGATGTGGGACGTGCTCGACGCCACCCCCGGGCTGCACAACCGCGCCGGCGCGCGCGGCCACCAGCCGCGCCCCGACTGGCGCCCGCAGACCCATTTCGAGACCCGCGGCCAGAAGCTCGGCCACGGCGTGTGGGATCTTGTGTACGACCGCCGTTGACATGACTCCGGCAGAGGAACACGGCGCGTAATGGAAACCGCCCTGACGCTGACCAACGACATGAAGCTCGTGCTCGGGCTGGTCGGCTTCACCATGGCGATGTTCCTGTTCGAACGCATCCGCGCCGACGTGGTCGCGCTGATCGTGCTGGTGATCCTGGGCCTGACCGGGCTGATCGCGCCGGAAGAGCTGTTCGGCGGCTTCTCCGGCAACGCGGTGATGAGCATCATCGCCACCACCATCCTCGGCGCCGGGCTGGACCGCACCGGCGCGCTGAACCGGCTGGCCTCCTGGCTGCTGCGCCGCGGCCATGGCATCGAACAGCGCCTGCTGCTGATGACCAGCGCCATCGCCGGACTCAACTCCTCGTTCATGCAGAATCCGTCGGTGATGGCCCTGTACCTGCCGGTCGCCTCGCGCCTTGCCTCGCGCAGCGGCCTGTCCCTGCAGCGGCTGCTGCTGCCGATCGCCGCGGCCATCGTCATGGGCGGGGCCTTGACCATGGTCGGCAACTCGCCGCTGATCCTGCTCAACGACCTGCTGGTCTCGGCCAACAACAACCTGCCCTCGGGCATGGCCACGATCGAGCCGCTGCGCATGTTCGCGCCGCTGCCGGTGGGCCTGGCGCTGATCGCGGCCTCGTTGCTGTACTTCCGCTTCCGCGGCGACCGGCTGCTGCGCGACGACGAGGAAACCAGCGTCGCCCCTGCCCGCACCGAAAGCTACTTCGCCAACACCTACGGCATCGAGGGCGATGTGTTCGAGCTGGTGGTGACCGCCGAAAGCCCGCTGGTGGGGATGTCGCTGGGCGATGCCGAGGTCCTGCACGATGCGCCGCTGATGCTGGCCCTGCAGACCGGCAACGACACCCGCCTGTCACCGCCGGCGGACATGCGCATCTGGGTGGGCAGCGTGCTCGGGGTGATGGGCGCGCGCGCCCAGGTCCAGGACTTCGCCCAGAACCAGTTCCTGCGCCTGTCCTCGCGGCTGCGCCATTTCGGCGACCTGTTCAACCCGAGCCGCGCCGGCATCTCCGAAGCGCTGGTGCCGCCGACCTCCAAGTACATCGGCAAGACCGCCGCCGACCTGCGCCTGCGCAAGCAGTCCGGGATCAGCCTGCTGGCGATCAACCGCGACAAGAAGGTCATGCGCGACGACGTGCGCAAGGTGCCGCTGCGGGCCGGCGACATGCTGGTCCTGCACAGCATCTGGCAGGACCTGGCCCTGGCCGCCGAATCGCGCGACTTCGTCGTGGTCACCGATTACCCGAAGGGCGAGCAGCGCCCGCACAAGTTCAAGATCGCGATGGCGATCTTCGCCATCACCATCCTGATCGCGCTGACCTCCAAGCTGCCGGTGGCGTTGACCCTGATGACCGGCGTGGCCGGCATGCTGGTGACCGGGGTGCTGCGGATGGACGAGGCCTATGCCTCGATCAATTGGAAGACGGTGTTCCTGATGGCCGGGCTGATCCCGCTGGGCTGGGCCATGGACAGCAGCGGCACCGCCGCGTGGGTCGCCGGGCACACGGTCGAACGCTTGCCCGAAGGCATGCCGATCTGGGTGCTGGAACTGGCGATCGCGTTGTTGACCACCGCCTTCTCGCTGGTCATCAGCCACGTCGGCGCGACCATCGTGATGGTGCCGCTGGCGATCAACCTGGCCCTCGCTGCGGGCGGCAATCCCACCGCCTTCGCCCTGATCGTGGCGCTGTCGGCCTCCAACAACCTGATGACCAACTCCAACCCGGTGATCTCGATGATCACCGGCCCGGCCAACTACACCAGCGGGCAGCTGTGGCGGGTGGGCGGTCCGCTCTCGCTGATCTACACCGGCGTGGTCGTGCTGGTGATCAACCTGATGTTCTGGTGGACCGCGCGCGGCGGCTGAGGAGGGCGGCGATGGAGCTTTCGTTGAAGGTGGTGCCGGGATCCTTCGCGGTCTGCCGCCTGCCGGCGGGCTCGGAGATGCCGCACTGGTTCCATCCCGGCGGCTTTGCCTCGGTGTCATGGAGCGACCAGGAACTGTCGCTGGCCTGCGACGAAACGCTGGTCCCCGAAGGCGTGCAGTGCGAGCGCGAATGGAGCTGCCTGATGCTGCAGGGGCCGTTCCCGTTGCACCTGACCGGGGTGCTGCTGCGCGTGCTGCAGCCACTGGCGGCGGCGAACCTGGGGATCTTCGCGGTGTCCACCTTCGATACCGACTACGTGCTGGTCAAGACCCGGTCGCTGGAAAAGGCCAGGCAGGCCCTGCTCGCCAGCGGGCTGTCCTTCATCGACTAGCGGCCCGCGGCTCGCGGCTCGCGGCAACGCCATGCAACGGCCGCTCAGGCGGCGCCCAGCACCACCCAGCCGTCACGCACTTCCACCGCGACCGCGCGCAGGGTATCGCCGCGGCAGGGACCGGCGACGCAGGCGCCGTGCTCCAGTTCGAATGAAGCGCCGTGCGCGGCGCAGACCAGGTGCCCTTCCCTGCTCCTGAGGAATTTCCCCGGCGACCAGTCCAGGCGGCGGCCGGCGTGCGGGCAGACATTCAGCCAGGCGCGCACCTGGTTGCCGCTGCGATACACGAGCAACGACTCGGGGTCGCCATCGATCACCGCCTCGACCTCGGCGAAGCCGCCATCCTCAATCGAATCGAATGTGATCAGGGACATGTTTAACGAAGTTCTCACACTGTCATGGTTCGGTCATCCGATACTGCCGCACCGGCCCTGGCCGCATTTTGTCACGATCGACCCGCATGCCCGCCAAACGCTTCCAATACGACAGCTCCTTCCTGCGCTCGCTGCTGGCCCCGCGCAAGCCCCGCCATCCCTTGCTGCGCCTCGCGCTCGGCATCGTCGGCCTGGGCCTGCTGGCGCTGCTGATCTTCTTCAGCGTATTCGTCGGTGCGGCGATGATCCTGGCCGGCGTGGCCTTCAAGCTGCTCGGCCAGCGCGGCAAGCCGGTCGCCGCGCGCGACCCCAACGTGGTCGAAGGCCAGTTCCGCGTGGTCCGCAAGCCGGGCCTGCCGATTTCGCACTGAAGCACTGAAGCATTGCAGCCTCGCCGGCGCGGGGCTTGCGCTTAAACTGTCGCCTCTTCACTGCATGGCGCGAACCGCATGGCCGACCTGATCCCCACACCTGCGCAGGCGCGCGTTCCCGTTCGCGGCGGCGGCACCTTCCCGGTCCGGCGCATCTACTGCGTGGGCCGCAATTTCGCCGACCACGCGCGGGAAATGGGCGCGGCCGTTCCTGCGTCCAAGGCCGAGCGCGGCCAGCCGGTGTTCTTCCTCAAGCCCGCCGACGCGGTGGTCACCGGCGATGCCGACGTGGCCTATCCGCCCGGTACCCGCGACCTGCACCACGAAGTCGAGCTGGTCGTCGCCCTGGGCCGCGATGCGCCCGCCGGCGAGCTTGCGCCGGACGAGGCGATGGACCTGGTCTTCGCCTATGGCGTGGGCCTGGACCTGACCCGTCGCGACCTGCAGGGCGCGGCCAAGGCCAAGGGCCTGCCTTGGGACACGGGCAAGGGCTTCGATCAGTCGGCGCCGGTCAGCGAGCTGGTGCCCGCCGCGCAGGTCGATGGACTGGAAGGGCGTTCGCTGAGCCTGCAGGTCAACGGCAGCCTTCGCCAGCAGGGTTCGCTGCACGACCTGATCTGGGACGTAGCGGACATCCTCCACGAACTGTCGAAACTGTTCGCGCTGAAGGCCGGCGACCTGGTGTTCATGGGCACCCCGGCCGGGGTCGGCCCCCTGCTGCCGGGCGATGCCTTCAGCGCCAGGCTGGAAGGCGTGGCCGAACTGCGAGGGCGCATCACCCCGGCCTGATCCTGGAGTTATAGTCAGCGGCGGCGGCGGTCAGCCGCCGTCGACGGGAGTCCTGCATGGGTATGGTCAGCGAGTTCAAGGAATTCATTTCGCGCGGCAACGTGGTCGACCTGGCCACCGCCGTGGTCATCGGCGCGGCCTTCGGCAAGATCGTCACCGCCCTGGTCGACGGCATCGTCATGCCGCTGATCGGCTACCTGACCGGCGGGGTCAGCGTCAGCGACTGGAAGTACGTGCTGTCCCCCGGCACGGTCGACGCCGCCGGCGCCAGCGTCGGCGAGGTGGCGATCAAGTACGGCCTGTTCCTGCAGACCTTGATCGATTTCGTGTTGATCGCCTTCGTCATCTTCATGATCCTCAAGGCGTACAACCGCATGCGCAAGCCGGCCGAGGAAGCGGCCCCGGCGACCGCCGAAGAAGTGCTGCTGCTGCGCGAGATCCGCGACAGCCTGAAACGCTGAGCGCGCGTGCCGGCGCGGCCGGCATGACCACCGGCACAAAGGCACCAGGCCGCGGGCTGTTAAGCTCGCGGCTGTTTTTTTTGCCGGAACCGCCATGCGCCTAGCGTCCTTGCTGTTTGCCCTGATCCTTGCTCCCGGCGCACTGGCCGCGCAGCGCGAAACACGCATCCCCGACGCTGCCCTGGCCACCGCCTCGCAACTCCGCGAACGGGCCCTGGCCGACGCGACGGCCTGGGACACGGTCGAATCGCTGACCACCGAAATCGGCCCGCGCCTTGCCGGCAGCGAAGCCGATGCGCGCGCGGTGGCCTGGGCCCAGGCAAGGTTCAAGGCGCTCGGCTTCGACAAGGTCTGGACCGAACCGGTGGTGTTCCCGAAATGGGAGCGCCGCGCCGAACGCGCGGCCGTGGTCGGGCGCCATGCGCAACCGCTTGCGATCACCGCGCTGGGCGGCAGCCCGGGCGGCGAAGTGGAGGCCGAAGTGGTGCGCTTCGCCGACCTGGCCGCACTGGAGTCGGCCGCCGACGGATCGCTGGCCGGCAAGATCGCCTTCGTCGACTACCAGATGCAACCGGCGCGCGACGGCAGCGACTACCGCAACGGCGGGGCGATCCGCAGCAAGGGACCGTCGGCGGCGATCCGCAAGGGCGCCGCGGGCTTCCTGATGCGCTCGGCCGGCACCGACAGGCATCGAGTGGCGCATACCGGCATCACCCGCTACGAGGCGCGATCGACGACGGCGCCGGCATCGCCATCACCATGGCCGCCGGGCACCTGATCGGCCAGCTGCCACGGGCGCCCAGGCGCACGATCCGCGTGGTCGCCTTCGCCAACGAGGAGCAGGGCCTGCATGGCGGCAAGGCGTATGCGGCGCAGCATGCGTCGCAGGTCGCCCGCCACCAGCTCAGCGCGGAAAGCGATTTCGGCGCCGGCCGCATCTATGCGTTCAACACCGGCGCGCCGGCGCATGCGAGGGCGGCGACGCAACGGATCGCCGAGGCCTTGAAGCCGCTGGGCATCGAGTACGTCGCCGACAAGGGCAGCCCCGGGCCGGATATCGGGCCGATCTCGGCCAGGGGCGCGACCTGGGCCTGGCTGGCGCAGGATGGCAGCGACTATTTCGACCTGCACCACAACGCCGACGACACCCTGGACAAGATCGACCCGCAGGCGCTGGCCCAGAACGTGGCGGCGTACGCGGTGTTCGCCTACCTGGCCGCCGAAGCTGACGGGGATTTCGGCAGCGCGCCGAAGCCGGTCGAAGCGGCTCCGTGAACCCGGGCTAGCGGCGGGCGCGGAACAGCCACAGCGGCTCGGGGATGCCCTGCCCGGCATCGCTTACCCGCAATGCCTCGGCTTCGGCGAAGCCGGCCGCGCGCATTTCGGCCAGCAGGTCCCAGCCCAGGTGATGGAAACAGAGCACGCCCTGGCTGACCGGGTCGCCGTGGTATTCCGGTGGTCCCAGGGTCTGCAGCTTGCCCTCGCGATCCACGTAGGCAATGGTCTCGCTGCTGGCCGAGGCCGCATAGAACGGCACGGTCATCACCAGCACGCCGCCGGGCTTGAGCACGCGGGCGAACTCGCGCAGCGCCTTCCGATAGTCGGGCACGTGCTCCAGCACGTCGAAGGACACCACCGCGTCCTTGCTGCCGGCGCGGAAGCTCAGCGCGGTCACGTCCTGGAAGCGGACGTAGCTGCGGCAGCCCTGGGCCAGCATCCAGGCCGAAAGGGCGTGACGCCTGCGCAAGCTGCGCACGAACTCGCTGCCCTCCAGCTTGCCGATGCGCTTGCGCAAGGCCATGAACAGCAGGCTGGCCTGCTCGGTGATGTAGACCCGCGCGCGCGGCAGGTCGGGCACTGCCTCGGCGAGCACCGCCACCGCGGCGCGATGGCGGCTGATGCAGCGGCAGGTTTCGCAGTGCAGCGACTCACGGAACGAGGTGTCGGCCTGGACGCCGCCCAGCGGCGGCAGGAAGCGGCGCGGCGCGGCGCAGACCGGGCAATGGCCCGGCATCCCCGACTCGCCAAGGTCGCGCTTGAGGGCCTGCCCCGCTTCGGCTTCCGCGGCCAGGGTGGCCGGACCACGGTGGCGGCGAGCTGGAAGCCGGCCTCGCGCAACAGCGCCAGCGACTGCACCCGCTCGCCCATGCGCACCAGCGGCACGCGCTCGGCGCCGCCCTCGGCCACGCGCGCGGCGGCGCCCGACAAGGCCAGGCTGGAGTCGTGCGACTGCAGGATCGCAGCCACGCCGAAATGCGCGGCCGAGCGCAGGATCGCGCCGAAGTTGTGCGGATTGCCCACCCCGTCCAGCCACAGCGCCAGCACCGGGCCGGCGGGCAGCGATTGCAGCCAGGCCTGCAGGTCCTGCGCTTCGGCGCGCAGCACGTCGGCCACCACGCCTTCGTGGTGCGAACTCGCCGCCAGCTTGCCCAGGTCGGCTTCCTCGACCACGCGGTAGCCGACCCGCTGCTTCACGCACCAGGCCAGCAAGGGCTGCAGTTGCGGGATGCGCGATTCGGCCAGGTAGACCTTGCGGATGGATTCCGGCCGCTGGGCGAAGATCGCCTGCACCGCATTGAGTCCGTAACAGCGCAGCTCCTGGCGGTTGCCGGCGTCGGGCCGGGCCGGCGCGCGCGCTTCGGCGGCGGGCGCCGCTTCCCGGCGCCGTTCGGCATTTTCGCGCTTGCGTGCGTCGGCGCTGCGCAGGGAAGCCTGGTCCCAGGGGGAAGGCGGTCTAGTGGTCATCGTCCAGGTTCCTGCGCACTTTGGCGAACACGCGCAGATCATGCAGCACTCCGCGCTTGAATACAGCGGCGCGTTGCACGCC
>SEHC01000593.1 GCA_004173415.1 Lysobacteraceae bacterium | reverse complement strand
GTCAGCAGGGTGAACAGGAAATACGCCAGGTAGCGCAGGAAGCCACGCCAGAAGCCGATCGCCGTGCCATCGGTACGCACGACCTTCGCCTCGACCGCCATCTTGCCCAGGCTGGCCTGACGCGAGGAGGCGTGCATCCAGGCGAAGTACACCGCCGGGATGCCGAAGGACACCGGGTAGACCATCAGTGCCATCAACATGCTCATCCCGCCCATCAGGGGATTGCTGCCGGTGCCGGCCATCTGCGAGGCACTCATTCCCATCAGCAGCATCATCGGGATCAGCACGGCGTAGGTGAGGACCGCGGTGACGATGCTGTCCAGGAAGCTGGCGGCGAAACGTTTCCAGAAACCGGAGAAAACCACTTCGCCACCAAGCACGACCTGCTGCCCGGCATTCAGGGCCGCGCCGGGCGGTGCGTAGGGGGAATCCACCGATGCCGGAGCGGGGCCGGTCCACCCGGATTGCGCGACCACCGGCTCGACCGGGGTGAAAAAGGTCTCGGCCGGGGCCTGGTGCAGGGACAGTTCGGCGCTGAAATCGCGCAACGGCTGCCAGTCGGCCAGGCCGTCGCGCCAGACCAGCGTATCCAGCCGCAGGCGGCCCAGATGGAAGCGCTGGACCAGTTCCTCGGCCGTGAGCGGCCCCTGCCGCTGGCGCTCGGCGTCGGCGTAATACCAATTGGACATCGTGTTCCCCCGGGGTGTTGTTGAAGACCTGGGCGCGTGGCGCCCGGTGCATTTAGCCGCGGCAGTGCGCCGGCAGGTATTTGTCGTCGATCTCGGAACTGCACTGCCAGGAGGAGTCCGACGGGTCGTATTCCAGCCACACGGCCTTGCCGTCCAACGGGGCCTTGCCCGGCACCGCCAGGATCAGCTCCATGCCGCACAGTTCGCTCTCGAACGGGCCGAAGCTGACCGAGGCCAGGTTGCCTGCGGCGTAGTCTTCCGGCGCACTGAAGTCGGCATCGTCGTTGCCGGGGCAGGTACGTTCGCGGGACACGTGCGCTTCCACCAGGCGCTTGAGCGGTTCGGCGGCCTGTCCGGCTGCATGATCGCCCTGATTCTCCTCGCCGTGCTGGCCATCCCGGTGATCGCGATCCTCGCCGCGATCGCCTTGCCTGCCTACAACGACTACGTCCAGCGCGCGCAGGTCGCCGGCGCCGTCCAGGCCGCCGAACCGCTCAAGCGCCTGGTGGAAGCGCACGTGTCCCGCGAACGTACCTGCCCCGGCAACGACGATGCCGACTTCAGTGCGCC
>SEHC01000128.1 GCA_004173415.1 Lysobacteraceae bacterium | reverse complement strand
ATCAGCGAGCTGGCGGAAAAGAGCCAGCCCTACGATGCGGTGACCCTGGGCGAATGGTTCGATTCGCAGGGCCAGATCGAACAGGTCGCCGGCGGCGCCTACCTGGTGGAACTGGCCACGACCACGCCGTCGGCGGCCAATATCGTCGCCTATGCCGAGATCGTCCGCGACAAGGCGGTGATGCGGCAGTTGATCGAGGTCGGCACCGGCATCATCAACGACGGTTTCCAGCCCGACGGCCGCGACAGCGCCGAGCTGCTGGCCAAGGCCGAGCAGGAAGTGTTCGCCATCGCCGAGGCCGGGGCCCGCGGGCGCACCGACTTCACCGCGGTCAACACCGCACTGAAGGACGCCTTCGAGGTGCTGCAGAACCGTTTCGAGAACGGCGGCAGCATCACCGGCCTGCCGACCGGCTACCACGACTTCGACGAGATGACCGCGGGCCTGCAGCCCACCGACCTGCTGATCCTCGCGGCGCGCCCGGCCATGGGCAAGACCACGCTGGCACTGAACATCGCCGAGTACGCCGCGATCAAGTCGAAGAAGGCGGTGGCGGTATTCTCGATGGAAATGTCCGCCTCGCAGCTGGCCTTGCGCCTGATTTCCTCCAACGGGCGGGTCAATGCCACCCGCCTGCGCACCGGCCAGCTGGAGGACGAGGACTGGAGCCGGGTCACCAGCGCCATCCGCATGCTCAAGGAAACCAAGATCTTCATCGACGACACCCCCGGGCTGTCGCCGGACGTACTGCGATCCAAGGCCCGCCGGCTCAAGCGCGAGCACGACCTGGGCCTGATCGTGATCGACTACCTGCAGCTGATGGCGGTGCCGGGCAACAGCGAGAACCGGGCCACCGAGATCTCCGAGATCTCGCGCTCGCTCAAGGGCCTGGCCAAGGAGCTGAACGTGCCGGTGATTGCGCTGTCGCAGCTCAATCGCTCGCTGGAAACCCGCGCCGACAAGCGTCCGGTGATGGCCGACCTGCGCGAATCAGGCGCCATCGAGCAGGACGCCGACGTCATCATCTTCATCTACCGCGACGACTACTACAACAAGGAATCGCCGGACAAGGGCCTGGCCGAGGTGATCATCGGCAAGCAGCGTAACGGCCCGACCGGATCGATCAAGCTGAAGTTCTTCGGCGAGTACACGCGCTTCGACAACCTCGCCCACGACGCGGTGGGCAGCTTCGAATGAAGCCTGCCGCCCGCGGTCGGCGGCCGCTCAGCCCGCGGCCGGCTTTTCCTGGGTGACCTTGTTCAGCAGCTTCACCGCGTAGCCGCTGCCCGGCACCACCGCCGAGGCCACCTCGGCACCCAGTTCGAACATCATTTCGCGCGACATGACGATGTCGACCTTCTCGCGGAACCACTCGCCGTTCTCGATCACCTCGCCGGTCAGCCCGTCGATCTCGATCACGCCGAGCTTGTTGTTCCAGTTGTATTCGAACGCGAACACCGGGCGGAAGTACAGGTGGGCGATGGCGAACTCGATCACGTCGCCCTGGATGGAGTGCGCGTCGATCGGCTCGGCCGCCAGCTTGGCCCTGGCTATCTGCACCGCGGTGTTGAACGGCAGTTGCGGCGGCACCGTGCCATCGACGTCCAGCTGGTTGCGCTCGACCGCCTTGTAGCGGTCTATGTAGCCCTGCAGCTTGGCCGGCTTGATCCCGCGCTTCAGCGCGTCCTGGTGGATCACCACGTCGATCTTGCGATGGCAGAATTCCTGCAGTTGCACGTCGATGCGCGGCTTGCCGCCGCTGCCGGGCAGGATCTCGAAGCTGGTGCCGGCGATCCCGATCCTGCGCGCATGCGGGTTGGTGATCTGGACCGGATACACCGCCTCGTGCAGGTAGTCGACCTCGCGGCGGGCGACCAGGTGCCAGAACGGCTCGTAGCGCAGTTCCCACTTCGACAGCCGCACCGTGTCGGCCTTGGGCCGGTTGAGCGGATTGAGCCGCGCCAGGGTCCCGAAAGCGGCGAGCTTGCTCTTCTCGGCCTGTTCCTCGGCGGCCCGGCTGGGATAGACCTCTTCGAAGTAGAGAATCCGGTAGACCGAAGTGTCCGGGTTGATTGTCGGTTCCGCCGTCGGTTCCATCATCCGCTTCCTGGTCCAGACTGGGTGTCCAGAATCATACGTAAACCAGCGTGATCCAAGGCCATTGGCGCGCCGCCGGCCGCGCCGGTGGCGACGGGTAGAATGAAGCCATGCCGCGCCCGACCGTCGCCTCCATCCACCCGGACAACCTGCGCCACAACCTGGGCATCGTGCGCCAGCGCGCACCGGGCACGCGGGTCATGGCCGTGGTCAAGGCCGATGGTTACGGCCATGGACTGGAGCGCGTGGCCCACGCGCTGGAAGGCGCGGACCTGTTCGGCGTCGCCGCCTTGTCCGATGCGGAGCGACTGCGATCGGCAGGCCTGTCGCAGCCCATCGTGCTGCTTTCCGGGTTCGATTCGCCGGAAGACCTGGCCCACCTGCGGCAGCTTGACGTGGCCACCGTCGTCCATGGACCCGAGCAATTGCAGATGCTGGAAGCCGCCGGGCCGGGCGAACCGATCCGGTGCTGGCTCAAGGCCGACACCGGCATGCATCGCCTCGGCTTCGCGCCGGAAGACGTGCGCCCGGCCCATGCGCGGCTGGCTGCGCTGCCGCAGGTAGCCGGCGAGGTCGTGCTGATGATGCATTTCGCCAGTTCCGACGAATTCGGCGGCGCGCAGACGATCAGGCAGATGCGGGTGTTCGAAGAGGCTACCGCCGGCCTGCCGGGGCCGCGCTCGCTGGCCAATTCCGCTGCGGTCCTGGGTTGGCCCGCCGCCCACGGCGACATCGTCCGGCCGGGCGGCATGCTGTACGGCATGTCGGTGGTCGAGGGCACCACCGGCGGGGATTTCGACCTGCGTCCCGGCATGACCCTGTGCAGCCGGCTGATCGCGGTCAAGCGCGTCGGCAAGGGCGAGAGCATCGGCTATTCGGCCACCTGGCAATGCCCCGAGGACATGCCGGTGGGCGTGGCGGCGATCGGCTACGGCGACGGCTATCCACGCACGGTCGGGGCCGGGACCCCGGTGCTGGTCAACGGCCGGCCGGCCGCCATCATCGGCCGCGTCTCCATGGACCTGATGACCCTCGACCTGCGTTCCCAGCCCGACGCCCGCGTCGGCGACCCGGTGCTGCTGTGGGGCAAGGGCTTGCCGGTCGACAGCATCGGCAAGGCGGCCGGGACCATCGGCTACGAACTGGTGTGCTCGATCACCCGCCGGGTACGTTTTGTCGAAGACTGATCCCGGCAGGGCCTGCGCCATCGTCTGGCTGCGCAACGACCTGCGGCTTGCGGACAACCCGGCGCTGCAGGCGGCAATCGAAGCCGGCTTCGTCCCAGTCTGCGTCTACCTGCATGCGCCGGGGGAGGAGGGCGAATGGCCCCCGGGCGCGGCTTCCGACGCCTGGCGCCACCGCTCGCTGGCGGCCCTGGACGCCGACCTGCGCGCGCGGGGATCGCGCTTGCTGCTGCGACACGGACCCAGTGAGGCGGCCTTGGCCGGACTGGTCCGTGAAACCGGCGCGACCGCGGTGTTCTGGAACCGCAAGTACGAGCCGGCCACCCAGGCGCGCGATGCCGGCATCAAACGCCGGCTGAAGGAGCAGGGCATCCAGGCCGAGAGTTTCAACGCGGCGCTGTTGTTCGAACCCTGGTCGCTGGCGACCCAGCAGGGCGGGCCCTACAAGGTATTCACTCCGTTCTGGCGCAACGCCCTCGGCCAGTGGCGCCTGCCGGTGCTGCGCCACGCGCCGGAGCGCTTGCCCGCGTTGGCTCGAGAACTGGCCGGCCTACCGCTCGATGCGCTCGGCCTGAAACCTGCGCCGGACTGGGACCGTGGCTTCTGGGAGACATGGCAGCCGGGTGAGGCCGGCGCGCACGAAGCGCTGGAAGTGTTCACCGACGGCGCCCTGCGCGGTTATCGCAGCGAACGCGATCGCCCCGACCGGGTCGGCACCTCGTTGCTGTCGCCGCACCTGCACTTCGGCGAGATCGCGCCGTGGCGCATAGCCGCTTCGCTCGAACAGGGCCGCACCGCGGCCAATGGCGCCGACGTCGATGCCTTCCTGCGCGAACTGGGCTGGCGCGAGTTCGCCTGGCACCTGCTGCATCACTTCCCGCAGACCACGACGCAGAACCTCAATTCCCGCTTCGCGGATTTCCAGTGGGCCAGGCAGGATCCCGCGCAACTGCAGGCCTGGCGAGAGGGCAGGACCGGCGTGCCGATCGTCGATGCCGGAATGCGCGAGCTCTGGCATACCGGCTACATGCACAACCGCGTGCGCATGATCGTGGCCAGCTGGCTGACCAAGCACATGCGCCAGCACTGGCTGCAAGGCGCGCGCTGGTTCTGGGACACGCTGGTGGACGCGGACCTGGCCAGCAACACGCTGGGCTGGCAATGGGTGGCCGGGACCGGCGCCGATGCGGCGCCATACTTCCGCGTGTTCAATCCGGTCACCCAGGCCCGCAAGTTCGACCCGGATGCGCGCTACATCACGCGCTGGGTTCCTGAGCTGTCCGCGCTGCCGACCGGCGCCCGCTTCGCGCCCTGGGAATCACCGGAGTTGCGCGCGCGCCTGGCACCCGCCTACCCGGCCATGCCGATGGTCGACCTGGCCCAGGGCCGCGACGCGGCGCTGGCCGCCTACAAGCGCAGCAGTCCGCCGCCGCGTTGACGCCCTTTGCCGGCGCATGCTTCACTCGGCGCGGGAGAGGGAGAAGAAGATGGCAACGACCAGGGCGCCGCGAAAGCCGCGCAAGGAAGCCATGTCACGCGTCGACACCGCGTGGCTGCACATGGAGCGACCCACCAACCCGATGATGATCACCGGGGTGCTGATGCTCGACCAGGCACTCAGCCTCGTGGCGCTGAAGCGACTCATCCAGAAGCGGTTCCTGGCCTTCCCCCGCTTCCGGCAGAAGGCGGTGGAGACCACTTCCGGCGCGGCTTGGCTGGAGGATGTCGATTTCGACCTCGACTGGCACGTGCGCATTTCCGCGCTGCCCGGGCGCAGCGACCACAAGTCGGAAAAAAAGGCGCTGGAACGCTTCGTCAGCCAGCTGGCGTCGTCGCCGCTGGACAAGTCCAAGCCACTCTGGCAATTCCACCTGGTCGAGAAATATGGCGGCGGGTCGGCGGTCGTGGCCCGCATCCACCACAGTTATGCAGACGGCATCGCCCTGGTCCAGGTCCTGTTGTCGCTGACCGACACCTCCAGCAAGCCGGACAAGGGCAACCACCTGCGCGCGGCGTGGCTGAAGGAGGATGGAGTGGAAGTGGTCCGTCGCATGGGCGCGGTGGACCGCTACATGAAGCTGGGCGGGAAGATGCTCGACAAGGGCATGGAGATTTACCGCCACCCAAGCCTGGCGACGATGCTGGCCAGGGAAGGCGGCGAAATCGGCCGCGAACTGCTGGGCGCGCTGGCGCTTCCGGACGATCCGCAGACCATGCTGCGCGGCAAGCTGGGCGTCAGCAAGCGCGTGGCCTGGGCCGAACCACTGGACCTGGACGAAGTGAAGGCGGTCGGGCGCGCCTGCGACTGCACGGTCAACGACGTGTTGATGGCCGCCGCCGCCGGGGCCCTGCGCGGGTACATGCTGGAGCGCGGGGAATGCCTGGAAGGCGTGACCCTGCGCGCGACCGTGCCGGTCAACCTGCGCCCGCTCGAACATGCCAAGAAACTGGGCAACCATTTCGGACTGGTGTTCCTCGAGTTGCCGGTCGGCGAGGACAATCCGGTCAAGCGCGTCGAGCACGTCGCCCGATGCATGAATGAGTTGAAGAACTCGCGCCAGGCGATCGTGGCCTTCGGGCTGCTGGCGGCGCTGGGCATGGCGCCGACCGCGGTGCAGGGGATCGCCCTCGAGCTGTTCAGCCGCAAGGCGAGCGCGGTGGCGACCAACGTGCCGGGCCCGCAACAGCCCTTGTTCCTTGGCGGCAGCCGCTTGCGCGAGATGATGTTCTGGGTGCCACAGACCGGTTCGATCGGCCTCGGCATTTCCATCATGAGCTACAACAATCGCGTCCACTTCGGCTTGATCGCC
>SEHC01000592.1 GCA_004173415.1 Lysobacteraceae bacterium | reverse complement strand
TTCGACCTGATCATGAAGGCCAGCCTGCCGGTGCAGTTGATCGTGCTGTTGCTGCTGGCTGGTTCGGTGATCAGCTGGGTGATCATCTTCCGCAAGGCGCGCGTGTTCAGCCGCGCCAATCGCGATGCCGACGATTTCGAGGGCCGTTTCTGGTCCGGCGCCGAACTCAACAAGCTGTACGCGGGCACCAGCGACCGCAATCGCGTGGTCAGCGGCCTGGAGGCGATCTTCGAGGCCGGCTTCCGCGAATTCGCCCGCCTGCGCGACAAGCGCAAGCTCGACCCGCGCGCCCAGCTGGAAGGGGCCCAGCGGGCGATGCGCGCCACCTACGCGCGCGAAGTGGACCAGCTGGAGCGCAACCTCGAGCTGCTGGCCAACATCGGCTCCACCGCGCCCTACGTCGGCCTGGTCGGCACCGTCTTCGGGATCATGGTGACCATGCACGACATGCTCAACAGCGGCCAGCAGGCGGGCATCGCCGCCGTGGCGCCGGGCATCTCCGAAGCCCTGTTCGCCACCGCCATCGGCCTGTTCGTGGCGATCCCGGCGGTGTGGGCGTACAACAGGTTCACCACCCGGGTCGAGCGCCTGGCGGTGCGGTACGAATCCTTCGCCGAGGAGTTCAGTTCCATCCTGCAGCGCCAGACCCCCGGCGACGAGTAAGCGGAGTCCGCCATGACCGCCGCCATCACCCGCCACCGCAAGCGCCGCAAGCTCAAGTCCGAGATCAACGTCGTTCCCTACATCGACGTGATGCTGGTGTTGCTGATCATCTTCATGGTCACCGCCCCGCTGCTGACCCTGAGCGTGGACGTGACCCTGCCCAATGCCAATGCCAAGGCGGTGGAAAGCAAGGAAGATCCCATCGTCGTGGTGGCCTATCCGGACGGACGCATGGGCCTGAAACTGCCCGAGGCCGAGATCGAGGTGCTGGCTCCTGCGGAGTTCGAGGCCAGGCTGGCGCCGATCGTCGCCCAGCAGGGAGGAGAGATGCGGGTCATGGTCGCGGCCGAAGGCGGCGCACCCTACCAGGTCGTGCTGACCGCGATGGACGTGCTCAAGCGCGCCAAGGTGAGGAACGTCAGCCTGTTGACCCAGTCCGGTGGCAATGCACGCTGACGCATCCCCGCGCGCAGGATCGCCGCAGCAGGACGGATATGGCCGGGCCGTGGCCTACGCGGTGGGCGTGCACGTGCTCATGGCGCTGCTGCTGTGGTTTTCCTCGTGGTTTTCCTGGAAGCACGACACCTCCTCGGCGGC
>SEHC01000127.1 GCA_004173415.1 Lysobacteraceae bacterium | reverse complement strand
GTGGCGGGAAGCTGCGCGTCGTACAGGGTGAGGCGCAGCGAATGCGCGTCGGCCGCCGGTTGCGCGGTCTGCTGCGTGCGCCGGTATCCGGTGGCATGGGCGGCGGTCAGTGGCTCATCCGCGAGCAGTCGCGCCAGGGCTTGGGCGCGGGCCTGGCCGGCCTCGCTGAGCGAGGGGTCGCGCGGGTCGTCGCCGGCCTTCTCGGCGTGGCGCACGACCACGAAGGTCAGCGCCGCGGACGGATCGCCGGCGGGGGCGATGGTGGCACAAGCAGCCAGCATGCCCAGGCACAGGCAGGCGAGCACGCGGGCGGCCAGCGTCCAGCGGCCAGCGCGCGTGCGGAAGGAAGGGGAGATCGCGTGCAGAGGCCGCATGGGTAGGTCCGGGAGCGAAGCTGCATTGATTAGAGCAGATCGCGTCGTGCACGGCGCCAGTGCGGCCGTAGGAGCGTCGTTAGCCGCGACCCGGGGCGATGAATCGCCCGGGGGTTTCGGCTTGGCGGTGGATTGTCGGTCGCGGCTTACGGCGCTCCCGCACATCCGGGATTGGGGGGGGTTTGCGGTCGCGGCTTACGACGCTCCTGCAAGGTGGGGCACATGCACGATCAGGATTTGGCCAGCGCGGCCAGCAGGCCGCGGGCGGCGTTGAAGCGGTCGGCTGGCTCCGGCAGGGGCAGCTTGATCCGCAGCTTGTCCGGACCGTCCATCGAGTACAGCTTGGGCTGCTTCTGGATCATCTGGATCACCGACATCGGGTCGATGCTGGGCTGGGCATCGAACACGATGCGCCCGCCATTCTCGCCCAGGTCCAGCTTGCGGATGCCCATCGCGGTGGCCGCGAGCCTGAGCTCGGCGATCGCGAACAGGTGCTTGGCCGGATCCGGCAGCAGGCCGAAGCGGTCGATCATCTCCACCTGCAGGTCGCGCAGCTCGTCGGCGTCGCGCGCGCTGCTGATGCGCTTGTACAGGGTCAGGCGCGTGTGCACGTCGGGCAGGTAGTCGTGCGGGATCAGCGAGGGCAGGTGCAGTTCGACCTCGGTGCCGTGCGCGGTGCCCGCATCCAGGTCGGGCAGCTTGCCCAGGCGGATCGAGCGGACCGCGCGCTCCAGCAGTTCGGTGTACAGGCTGAAGCCGATCTCGGCCATCTGCCCGCTCTGGTCCTCGCCGAGCAGTTCGCCGGCACCGCGGATCTCCAGGTCGTGGGTCGCCAGGGTGAAGCCGGCGCCCAGTTCGTCCATCGCCGCGATCGCGTCAAGCCGGCGCTGCGCGTCGCCGGTCATGCTGCGTTTTTCCGGCACCACCAGGTAGGCGTAGGCGCGGTGGTGCGAGCGGCCGACGCGGCCGCGCAACTGGTGCAGCTGGGCCAGGCCGAAGCGGTCGGCGCGGTTGATGATGATGGTGTTGGCGTTGGGGATGTCGATGCCCGATTCGATGATCGTCGTGCACAGCAGCACGTTGAAGCGCTGCTTCTGGAAATCCAGCATCACCTGTTCCAGCTCGCGCTCGGGCATCTGCCCGTGGGCCACGCCGATCCGCGCCTCGGGCACCAGTTCGGACAGGTCGCGCTGCATGCGGCCGATGCTTTCCACATCGTTGTGCAGGAAATACAGCTGGCCGCCGCGCGCCAGTTCGCGCTGGAAGGCTTCGCGCAGCAGCGGGCCATCCCAGGGGGTGATGAAGGTCTGTACCGCCAGCCGGTTCGGCGGCGGGGTGGCGATGATCGACAGGTCGCGCAGTCCGGCCATGGCCATGTTCAAGGTGCGCGGAATCGGCGTCGCGGTCAGGGTCAGCAGGTGCACGTTGGCGCGCAGCGCCTTCAGCGCTTCCTTCTGCCGCACGCCGAAGCGCTGTTCCTCGTCGACGATCACCAGGCCCAGGTCCTTGAACTTCACGTCGGCCTGCAGCAGGCGGTGGGTTCCGACGATCACGTCCAGGGTGCCCTCGCTGACCTTGTGCAGTTCTTCCTTGATCTCCCTGGCGGTCTTGAAGCGCGACAGCACCTCGACCTTCAGCGGCCAGTCGGCGAAACGGTCGCGGAAGTTGCGGTAGTGCTGCTCGGCCAGCAGCGTGGTCGGCACCAGCACCGCGACCTGCTTGCCGGCGCTGGCCGCGGCGAACGCGGCGCGCACCGCGACTTCGGTCTTGCCGAAGCCGACGTCGCCGCAGACCACCCGGTCCATCGGCTGGGCCGACTGCAGGTCGCGCAGCACCGCCTCGATCGCGTGGTGCTGGTCGGGGGTCTCCTCGAACGGGAAGCCGGCCGCGAACGGTTCGTACATGGCCCGGTCCAGGTGCAGGGCCAGGCCGGCGCGGGCGTGCCGGCGGGCCTGGATCTCCAGCAGTTCGGCGGCCACGTCGCGGACTTTCTCGGCGGCCTTGCGCTTGGCCTTGGTCCAGGCCTCGCCGCCCAGCGAATGCAGCGGCGCGGTTTCCACCGAGGCGCCGGAATACCGGCTGATCAGGTGCAGCTGCGCGACCGGTACGTACAGGCGGTCGCCCTTGGCGTATTCGATCTCGACGTATTCGCCCGGGGTGCCGCCGGCGTCCAGCACCACCAGTCCGCGGTAACGGCCGACGCCGTGTTCCTCGTGGACGATCGGCGCGCCTTCGCTCAGTTCGCCCAGGTCGCGGATGATCGCTTCGGGCTCGCGCGCGCTGCGCCGGCGCCGGACCGGCTGGTTGGCGCGTTCCGGGAACAGCTGGCGTTCGGTCAGCACCGCGATCTGCGGGGCATCCAGGGCGAAGCCGTCTTCCAATGGCGCGACGGTGAGGGCGAAGCGCGATGCAGGCCCAGCGCCACCCTGCCCAGCGCCACCCTGCTCAGCGCCACCCTTTCCAGCGCCACCCTTCTCAGCGCTACCCCTCTCAGCGCCACCCTTTCCATCGTCATCCCGGCGAACGCCGGGACCCAGCTTTTCTGCTTTTCCACCCGCAGGAGCAACGGCGCCTGGGTCCCGGCTTGCGCCGGGATGACGGCCATTGAGGAAATCGGTGAAGTCCGATACCACCTCCGGCTTCAACCCGGCCGCCTGCATCACCTCCATCAACGCCTCGCGGCGCCCGGGCGAATCGGCGGCGACCAGGACGCGGCCGGGATAGCTGGACAGGAACGACTTCACCGCCGCGGCCGGCTCCACGTCCTTGGCCGCCAACGGCAGCACCGGCGCCGGCTGCTCGCCGAGAGGCGAGGCTTCGCCATGGCGCGGATGGGTCGGCCCGCAGATCTCGATGCGCGCGCTGCGGTTCAGTTGTTCGCGAAGGCCGTCCGGGCCCAGGTACAGCTCCTCCGGCGGCAGCAGCGGGCGCTCCAGGTCGTGGCGGCGTTGTTCGTAGCGGTTGCGGGTCTGGGCCCAGAACGCCTCGGCCGCTTCATGCGCGCCTTCGCCGATCACCGGCAGGGTGCCCGCGCCCAGGTAGTCGAACAGGGTGGCGGTCTGTTCGAAGAACAGCGGCAGGTAGTACTCGACCCCGGCCGGTGCGATCCCGGCCTTCAGGTCCTGGTACAGCGAGCTGCGCCGGGTGTCGACGTCGAAGCGTTCGCGCAGCGTGTCGAGGGCGCGCTGCAGCGAAGCCTCGTCGAGTGGCACTTCGCGCCCGGGCAGCATCTTCACCGAGTCGGTCTTTTCCAGCGAGCGCTGGCTTTCCGGATCGAAGGCGCGGATCGAGTCGACCACGTCGTCGAACAGCTCGATGCGCAGCGGCGCCCGCGCGCCCATCGGGAACACGTCCAGCAGGCCGCCGCGCACGGCGAAGTCGCCCGGGTCCAGCACCTGCGGCACGTTGCGGTAGCTGGCCGCCTCGAGGCGGCGCTTTTCCTGGTCGAAATCCAGGGTCTGGCCGACCCGCAGGTCGAAACTGCCGCCGGCCATGTAACGCAGCGGCGGCAGCCGCTGCATCAGCGTCTGCACCGGCACCACGATGATGCCGCGGCCCAGCGTGGGCAGGCCGTGCAGCGCGGCCAGGCGCTGGGAAATGATGTCCGGATGCGGGCTGAAGCGGTCGTAGGCCAGGGTTTCCCAGTCCGGGAACGGCATCAGCGGCAGCGCCGGATCGGGGCCCAGCAGGGTCTGCAGGTCCGACTCCAGCTGGTGCGCGGCATGGGTGTCGCGGGCCACGGCCAGGACCGGTCCGCCCTGCAAGGCCTCGGCGGCGCGGGCGATGAACCAGGCCAGCGCGGTCGGCGAGGACGGCGCCCGCCACCAGCTGCGCAGGTGCTTGCCGTGGGGCAGGGGCGGGGCGGGGAAACGATTGGATTTCTTGTCGGCAGTCATCGGCACGCGCAACAGCAGCAGCGCCGGACGCGGTTGCGCCCAGCGCGGGAAAGGGCGCGCAGTTTAGCCTGCCCCGGTGTCAGGGCCTGTCAGCAGCCAAAGTCCAGGCGGCTCGCAGTCGTTCAGGCCTCGGCGGTCACCGGATCGATGATGGTGGTCACCTCGGACACGCTATTGGCCGGGAAGCCGCCCTGCCTGGCGTGTTCACGCACCATCTCCTCGTTCGGCGCGATGTACACGCAGTACACCTTGTTGCCGGTGACGTAGCTCTGCAGCCACTGGATCTGCGGGCCCATGCCTTCGAGCACACTGCACGACTTCTGCGAGATGGCCTTGAGCTCGGCCGCCGAGAGCTGGCCGGCGCCGGGGATTTCACGTTCGATCACGTATCTGGGCATTGCGGTGCTCCTGTGGGTTGCGTTCGCGGGTGGCGGTCACGGTCGTGCCTCGAGGACCAGGTTGAACGGGGTTTCGGTGGCACGGCGGAAGCGGCCGAAGCCACCTTCCTCGACCATCACCTGGCGCAGGCGCGCCTCGCCGGCCTGCGCGCCCAGGGCCGGGCCGTGGCGGGCCAGCGACACCGGCACGCAGATCTGCGAGGACGCGCCGTAATACACCCGCCCGACCGGGTTGAGGTTGTCCTGCACCGTGTCGCCGGCGAACGGTTCGACCAGCAGGCAATGGCCGTCCGGCTTCAACGCCTGGCGCGCATGGCGCGCGGCGCCGGCCGGGTCGCCCATGTCGTGCAGGCAGTCAAAGAAGGCGATCAGGTCGAAATCGCGGTCGGGGTAGCCGGTGGCGTCGGCCACTTCGAAGCGGGCGTTGCCCACCTTGGCGTCGGCGGCGCGCTCGCGCGCCACCCGGATCGAATCGGGGTGGTAGTCGTAGCCGATGAACTGCGAGGCGGGGAAGGCCTGGGCCATCAGCACCGTGCTGGCGCCATGCCCGCAGCCGATGTCGGCGACCTTGCCGCCGCGCTCGAGCTTGGCGACCACCCCGTCCAGCGCCGGCAGCCATTCGCCGAGCAGGTGGGCGTGGTAGCCGGCGCGGAAGAAGCGCTCGGTGCCATGGAACAGGCAGGCATGGTGCTCGCCCCATTCCATGCCCTGGCCGCTGCGGAAGTTCTGCAGGGTCCGGTCCAGGGTGTGGAAGGTGTCCTCGACGATGTTGTAGGCGCCGGGCAGGTCGACCGGACCGGCCGGGTCGGCCAGGCACAGGGCCTGTTCCTCGTCCAGCGAGTAGCGGCCGCTTCCGGCGTCGTAGCTGACGTAGCCGCCTGCGGCCTGGTTGCCCAGCCACTCGCGGACGTAGCGTTCGTGGGTGCCGGTGCGTTCGGCCAGTTCGGCCGGGGTGGCCGCCGCCGCGGCCAGCGCCTTGTACAGGCCCAGCCGGTCGCCGACCAGCATCAGGCTGGCGCTGATCGCAGCGCCCAGGTCGCCGACCGCCTTGCCCAGGAATTCGTTGAGTTTTGCTTCGTTGACGCTCATCGGTTCGCTCCGCGTTGCCCCCTTGGTCCAGGAGGCTCGCGGGATTGCGGCCCCCACCGCGGTTAAACGGCGGGTCGGGGGCAGGGCGGCCGGAAGGCGGCGATATGAGGGCAGGAGCGGCGTCAGCCATGACGCGGGGAATGAAGGGCGTTGGGCCTGTCCCGGGCGCGCGGGTTACGGTCGCGGCTTACGACGCTCCTACGCCCTCTGCCGGGGGACTAGGTTTCGTTCAGGTCCAGCACGACCCGGACCAGGCCGGGCGAGTCTTCCTTGTGCACGCGCTTGAAGCGCAGGGACTGGGCCAGCTGCAGCATCGGCTGGTTGTAGTCCAGGACATCGCCGTA
>SEHC01000591.1 GCA_004173415.1 Lysobacteraceae bacterium | reverse complement strand
CCCGGTGCGCGAGGCGATCGAAGGCTACCGCAGGGCGATGGACCGCAATCCGTTCCTGGTGATCGAACAGGGCATGTTCGAGGACGAAGCGCACAACGTGCCCCTGCAGGTGCAACGCGAGATCGCCACTTACCTGGGCGGACGCGCCGAGGACGTGTGCCTGACCCGCAGCACCACCGAGGGCCTGGCCCTGGTCTATCACGGCCTGCCGCTGCAGGCCGACGAAGAGGTGCTGTGCACCACCCACGACCATTACTCGCACCATGAATCGGCGCGCCTGGCCACGCTGCGCGCCGGTGCCAGCCTGCGCAAGATCGCCCTCTTCGAAGAGGCGGCGACGGCTACCACGAGCAGCATCATCGAGCGCCTGCTCAAGGGCATCGGCCCACGCACCCGGGTGGTCGGCCTGACCTGGGTGCATTCCAGCAGCGGCATCCGCCTGCCGGTCCGCGAGATCGCCGCCGCCCTGCGCGCCCGCGCCGGCGCGCCGGTGCTGCTGGTGGTCGACGGCGTGCACGGTCTCGGCGCGGCCGACGAGACCATCGCCACCATGGGCTGCGATTACTTCTGCGCCGGCACCCACAAATGGATGTTCGGGCCGCGCGGCACCGGCCTGGTCTGGGCCGACGCCGGCAACTGGGCGCGGCTGCGCCCGACCATTCCCAACTTCAGCGAACCGGAAAGCTACGAGGCCTGGACCCAGGAACGCGTGCCGTCCGGCCCGAACAACGCCAATCGCATGAGCCCGGGCGGCTTCCACGCCTTCGAGCACCAATGGGCCACCGCGGCGGCGTTCCGCATGCACCGGCAGATGGGTCGCGATCGCGTCGCCGCGCGCATACGCAGCCTCAACGACCAGCTCAAGGCCGGCCTGGCCCAGAACCGGAAAGTGAAGCTGCATACGCCGAGCTCGGGCGATCTTTCCGCCGGCCTGGTCGCCTTCGAGGTCGAGGGTGTCGCTCCTGCCGACGTGGTCAGGCGCCTGCTGGAAAAACGCATCATCGCCAGCACCAGTCCGTATGCGGTGACCTATGCGCGCCTCGCGCCCAGCCTGATCAATACGCCGGAGGAAGTGGAACGCGCGGTGCGCGCGGTGGGCGAAGTGTCGGCCTGACGCAGCCGCGCACGCGCTGGCCGCCGCGACGGCTGCCGCAGAGTGGATTCCGTTTACCATGTGCGCCGCACCGACCCGGCGCGCGCACGGATACCCCATGCCCTACCTGGAACTGTCCCTTCGCTGCAGCGAATCCGACCAGCCGCGC
>SEHC01000590.1 GCA_004173415.1 Lysobacteraceae bacterium | reverse complement strand
ATGCGGTTGGAGACGGCGGCGATCAGGTGCCGCGGGCGGATGGGCTTGGTGAGGAAGTCATCGGCGCCGCTTTCCAGCACTTCGAACTGGCGCTCGGGGTCCGGGTCGCCGGTCAGGAAGACGATGGGCAGGTGCAGGAATTCGGCCTGCTGGCGGATCTGCATGGTCAACGACATGCCGTCCTTGCCGGGCATGTGCAGGTCCATCAACACCAGGTCCGGCTGGAAACGCTGGATCGCCTGCATGACCGCGGCGGGATCCATCTCCACTTCCGCCTGCATGCCGGCGCCGTGCAGCACGCTCTGTGCGAACAGGGCCTGGCCGCGGTCGTCCTCGACGATCAGCACGCGGAACGGCGACGGACCCGGCTCGGGCCGCAGGGTGTCCCGGGCATGCCGGGTGGAGGCGGCCGCAGGCGCTGCGGCTGAGGCGCCCGCAGCGGGCGCGGCGGGATTGGCCGGAGCTGCAGCGGCAAGCGGCGGAGCAGGTGGCGCAGGGCTCACCGGATCGGCGGCCGGGGCGTCGCCGGTCCAGCGCCGCCAATAGCTTGGCGGCGGCGTTTCGGCCCGCAGCCGGGAGCGCGTAGGCTCGTCCTGCGGCCGGGATGTAGGTTCAATCGACGACATCAGGCTCCCCCAAGCTTGGGTCCATTATGCGATGAAGTTCACAGTTTGTGGCGATTTCCTGGATGCTCATTCCTCAGCGCTTCGGGGCGACAGGCGTCGACCCCATCAGGCTGCGGACTCCCCGCGCCAGTTTGCGCCAGGCCCACCAGACCAGCAGGGCCAGCAGCACGCTGACCCCGACCACCCCGGTCAGGGCCAGCCAGGGATGGGCGAACGCCAATCCAAGCCCGCCCAGCACCACCACGTCCTCGGTCACCGACGCGGCCATGTTGCTGACCGGCTCCGGCGAAGTGTTCATGAGCGCCCGCGAGCCGGACTTCAGCAGGTGGCTGGTCAGGGCCACGCCGGCGCCAGCGGCCAATGCGCCGCCGCCCAGTTCACCGTTGCTCGACAGGGTCGCCGCGGCCAGGAAGGCCCCGGCCGGCACCCGGGCCAGTGTCTGCAGCAGGTCCCAGCCCGAATCCACCCCGGGGATCTTGTCGGCGAAGAACTCGGTCAGCGCCAGCGCGCCCGACGTTCCCAGCACCCACCACGACTGGGTGACCTGCAGCGCAGGAGGCAGGTCCAGCCAGCCCAGCGCGCCGGCCAGGCCCAGGCCGAACACGGTCAGGTATACGCGGATCCCGGCCATCCATGCCAA
>SEHC01000126.1 GCA_004173415.1 Lysobacteraceae bacterium | reverse complement strand
AGAAATCCGGCGCATCTAGAGCATCCTTGTGGCCAGCGATTGCCTGGCTAACGGGGTGAATTGTTGCCCGAATGGGCGCCGGGCGCCAACGTGCGTCGTTCAGGAGCGTCGAATCGCGTGCTTCTTCCCTTAAAATTGCCGTCTCCCCGCCCAGCACCGGCCAATCCGTGACCCAGACCAATCCACCGTCGCCCCCGCCCCTGACCTACCGCGACGCCGGCGTGGACATCGATGCGGGCAACGAGGTGGTCGAGCGCATCAAGCCTGCCATCCGCCGGACCTTGCGTCCTGAAGTGCTCGGCGGCGGGATCGGCGGTTTCGGCGGCCTGTTCGACCTGTCCGGGAAGTACCGCGAGCCGGTGCTGGTCTCGGGCACCGACGGCGTGGGCACCAAGCTGATCCTGGCCAAGCAGCTGAGCCGCCACGACACCATCGGCATCGACCTGGTCGCGATGTGCGTCAACGACGTGCTGGTGCAGGGCGCCGAGCCGCTGTTTTTCCTCGACTACTTCGCCACCGGCAAGCTCGACGTGGCCACCACCGTGGACGTGGTCGGCGGCATTGCCAAGGGTTGCGAGATCGCCGGCTGCGCGCTGATCGGCGGCGAAACCGCCGAAATGCCCGACATGTACCCGCCCGGCGAATACGACCTGGCCGGCTTCACCGTGGGCGCCGTGGAAAAGACGCGCCTGGTCGACGGCAGCGGCGTGCGCGAAGGCGACGTGCTGATCGGCATCGCTTCCAGCGGCCCGCATTCCAACGGCTATTCGCTGGTCCGCCGGATCCTGGCCCGGGCCGGGGATGGCGCGCTGGATCTCGACCTTGGTGGGGTCACCCTGGCCGACGCGCTGATGGAGCCCACCCGTATCTACGTCAAGCCCGTGCTGGACCTGCTGGCCCGGCACGACATCGCGGCCATGGCCCACGTCACCGGCGGCGCGCTGGTGGAAAAGATCATCCGCGTGGTCCCGGCCTCGCTCGGCCTGGAGATCGACCCCTCGTCGTGGCCCCTGCCGCCGGTCTTCGACTGGCTGCAACGTGAAGGCGCGGTCGCGGACGCCGAGATGTGGCGCACCTTCAACTGTGGCATCGGCTTCGTGCTGATCGCCACGCAGGACCAGGCCGCCGCCATCGAATCGGACCTCGACCGCCACGCGCTTGGCCATTGGCGCATCGGCGAAGTGGTCAAGGCACGCGGCACGGAACGCTTGAAGATCGGCTGAGCGTGCGCATGCACCCCGCCGTTCCCTCCGACCCGGCCTGAAGAGGGTGGCCGCCCGCATTGCATTGCTGGTGTCCGGCCGTGGCAGCAACCTGCAGGCCGTGCTGGACGCAATTGCCGCAGGCGTGCTGGACGCGGAAGTAGTGGGCGTGTTCTCCGACAAACCGGCCGCGCCTGCCCTGCAGCGGGTGGATCCCGCGCTGCGCTGGTCGGCGGATGCGCGCAGCTTCTCCGACCGCGCGGCCTTCGATGCGGCACTGGCCGATGCGGTGGCGGCGAGCCGGCCGGAATGGGTGGTCTGCGCCGGCTACATGCGCATCCTCGGCGACGCCTTCGTCCAGCGCTTCCGTGGCCGCCTGCTCAATATCCACCCGTCCCTGCTGCCCAAGTACCGTGGCCTGCGCACCCATGCGCGGGCGCTGGAGGCCGGCGATCGCGAGCATGGCGCCAGCATGCACTTCGTCGTACCTGAACTGGATGCGGGTGCGGTCGTCGCCCAATGCAGGATCCCGGTGGAACCCGACGACAGCGTTGAAACGCTGGCCCAGCGGTTGTTGCGCTTCGAGCATCGCTTGCTGGTCGCGGTCCTGGCGCTGGCCGCCGCCGGCCGCATTGCTGAACACGACGGCCTGGCGAGCTGCGATGGTCACGCCTTATTTAACCCCTTGCGTCTAGATTCCGCTGGCCAACTTTCACCCGCGGACACCTGACCTGCCCATGATTCCCTCCACGCCCCGTTCGCTGCTGTTCTGCCTGCTGGCCGTCGCCAGCGCGCCGGCGCTGGCGCTGGAGCCCTTCGTTGCCAGCTACCAGGCCTACCGCGAAGGCAAGCTTGCCGGCGACGCGAAGATGCAGGTGGTGCAGGCCGACGGTTCCCGCTGGCGGGTCGACCTGGGCATCCATGGCACGCGCGGCTTGGCTCGCCTGGCCGGATTGAACATCGAACAGAGCACGGTGTTCGACCAACCCGGGCAGGAATACCGCCCGCTCAGCCAGGGCCTGGTCAGGAACGCGGTGTTCAATCGCCGCAAGTCCTCCGGCGTCTACGACTGGAACACCCGTACCGCCCGCTGGCGGGGCGACATCAAGCAGGGCCGCGATGCCCCGGTGCCGTTGCAGGAAGGCGACATGAGCGCCCTGCTGATGAACCTGGCGGTGATCCGCGACGCGCAGCCGGGCCGGACACTCAGCTACCGCGTGGTCGAGAACGGCCGCGCCCGCCAGTACGAGTACGCGGTGGCCCCGCAAACCGAGATCGTCGCCGTCGAAGACCTCAGCTACGACGCGATGCGCGTCTCGCGCACCAACGGCGGCAACGACGAAACGATTTTCTGGGTCGCCTCCGGCGTTCCCACCCCGATCCGCATCCTCCAGCGCGAGGACGGCCTCGATGTCTACGACTTACGCCTGGTCGAATACCAAGGAGTGCAATAACCCATGAAGATCCGCATCCTCGTTCTCGCCGTGGCCATCGCGGGCGCTGGCGTTTCCAGCCTCCCGGCCCATGCCATCGAAGCATTCACCGCCGACTACCAGGCCAGCGCCATGGGCATGCAGGGCAACGGCCAGATGACCATCACCGCGCAAGGCGACAACCGCTGGCAGTACACGCTGACCATCCGCAATTCCCTGGTCGACATGAGCCAGAAGACGGTGTTCGACGAAAAGGGCGGCGTGCTGCGGCCGCTGTCGAGCAGCGACGTGTCGCGCCTGCTGGTGAAGAAGAAGACGGTCAACACCGATTTCGACTGGGACACCAACCGGGCCAGCTGGAGCGGGGACGTGAAGCCCGAGCGGGCCGGCCCGGTGGCGTTGAAGGATGGCGACATGGATGCGCTGCTGGTCAACCTGGCCATCGTCCGCGACGTGGCCGCGGGCAAGCCGCTCAACTACCGCATGGTCGAGAATGGCAGCGTCAAGCCGATGAGTTACCAGGTCGCCGGCAAGGAGAAGATCACGGTCGGCGGCAAGTCGCGCGAAGCCACCAAGGTGGTGCGCACTTCCGGCCGGAAGCAGATGATCGTCTGGGTGGTGCCCGGCATGCCGGTACCCGCGCGCGTGCTGCAGCGCGAAGACGGCCAGGACTCGATCGACCTGCAGATCAAATCCTGGCACTGATCCGGAAGTACTTCCCTTCGGCGCTACCCCAGCTCCCGAACCAAGGAAAAGCCCGGCAATGCCGGGCTTTTCTGTTTTCTTATTCCTGCGGCGTACCGGCAGCCATGCTTGTACGACAATCGACGCGGATCGGGCGCTGGTCCCCGCGCCACTGGTAGGCGCTGCATTCACGCCGTCCCTCGACCGTCTTCTTTACCACCACCGCATGGAAGGACTGGAAGATCTCCTGCTGGCTGACCGTGCCGTCCGCATTCCAGTCCATGTCTTCCATCGGCATGCCGCTGATGCCGGCGGCGCCGACGTAGGCCAGCCAGCCGACCGCACCGAGGGCGATCAGGACCAGGCCGAGCAGGGCCTTGCGCCGGGTGGAAAGGCGCCAGCGCGGGTTGTTGGAAGCGGAGCTCATGGCAGGTCCTCAGGAGATGCGGCGGATGCGGGCACCCAGCGCACTGAGTTTTTCCTCGATGTTCTCGTAGCCCCGGTCTAGGTGGTAGATGCGGTCGATGATGGTGTCGCCGTCGGCCACCAGGCCGGCCAGGATCAGCGACGCCGAGGCACGCAGATCCGTCGCCATCACCGGCGCGCCGCTGAGCTTCTCGACCCCGCGGATGATGGCGGTGTGGCCATCGACCTGGATGTCCGCGCCCAGGCGCAGCAGCTCGTTGACGTGCATGAAGCGGTTCTCGAAGATCGTCTCGCTGATCACGCCCACGCCGTCTGCCACGCAGTTCATGGCCATGAACTGGGCCTGCATGTCGGTCGGGAAGGCCGGGTACGGCGCGGTGGTCAGGCTGACCGCGCGTGGGCGCTGGCCATGCATGTCCAGGGTGATGCTGTCGGCGGTGGTTTCGATGCTGGCGCCCGCCTCGATCAGCTTGCCGAGCACCGCATCCAGCGTGTCGGCACGGGCGCGGCGCGCGGTGACCCGGCCGCCGGTCATGGCCGCGGCCACCAGGAAGGTACCGGTCTCGATGCGGTCCGGCAGCACCGCATGGCGACCACCGGACAGGCGCTCCACGCCACGCACGACGATGCGCGAGGTGCCCGCGCCCTCGATATCGGCGCCCAGCGCGATCAGGCAGTCGGCCAGGTCGGTGACTTCCGGCTCCATGGCCGCGTTTTCCAGGACCGTGGTCCCTTCGGCCAGGGCGGCGGCCATCAGCACGTTCTCCGTCCCGGTGACGCTGACCATGTCGAATACGTATCGCGCGCCCTTCAGGCGCTTGGCGGTGGCCTTGATGAAGCCATTTTCCACCGAGATGTCCGCACCCAGGGCGATCAGGCCCTTGATGTGCTGGTCGACCGGTCGCGAACCGATGGCGCAGCCGCCGGGCAGCGACACTTCCGCGGCCCCGTATTTGGCCAGCAGCGGACCCAGCACCAGGATCGAGGCGCGCATGGTCTTGACCAGCTCATACGGGGCCACGTGCTGGTTGACGCTGCGTGGATCCACGGTGATGCCGCTGCCCTTGGACAGGGTGCCCTCGTCGATGCTGATCCCGGCGCCGAGCTCGCCCAGCAGTTTGACCGTGGTGACCACGTCGTGCAGGTGCGGCACATTGGTGATCTCCACCGGCGCGTCAGCCAGCAAGGTCGCGCACAGGATCGGCAACACTGCGTTCTTGGCGCCGGAGATGGTGACTTCACCGTTCAGCGGGTTGCCGCCGGTAACTACGATTTTCTGCATGGGAGTGGGGCTCTGGAAGAAGTGGCAGGACGTGGGGCGTGGATCTTGGAGCGGTCAGTCGGCCTGCCCGGCTTCCTCGGGGGTGACGGTTTTCAGGGCCAGGGCGTGGATCGCGCCACCCATCAGGTCACCCAGGGTCGCGTAGACGAGGCGGTGCCGGGCCAGCGGCAGCTTGCCGCGGAACGCCCCGGAGACCACGCTGGCCTCGAAATGCACGCCATCGTCGCCGAATACCCGCACTTCGGCCCCTGGAAGGCCGGTTTCGATCAGTTTACGGATGGTTTCGGCGTCCAACGTGCTTTTCCTAATAAAATGAACGGTCATTCTAACCCCCACCCGGCGCCCCGCATGCCCGAGCTGCTGCCCCAGACCAACGAACCCACCGATGCCAGCCTGGCGGCAAGCGGACGCCGCGTGGTCCGGATCGAGGCCGAGGCGCTGCAGCACCTGGCCGCGCGGCTGGACGGATCGTTCTCTGCCGCTTGCCGCCTCATGCTGGCCTGCAAGGGCCGCGTGGTCGCCACCGGGATGGGCAAGTCGGGCCATATCGCACGCAAGATCGCCGCGACCCTGGCCTCGACCGGCACCCCGGCTTTCTACGTGCATCCGGGCGAAGCCGGCCATGGCGACCTTGGCATGATCACCGACGCGGACGTGGTCCTGGCCCTGTCCTATTCGGGCGAATCCGATGAAGTGCTGACCCTGCTGCCGGTGCTCAAGCGCCAGGGTAATGCCCTCATCGCCATGACCGGACGGCCGCAATCGACCCTGGCCCGCGAGGCCGAGGTCCACCTGGATGTCAGCGTACCGGCCGAAGCGTGCCCGCTGGACCTGGCCCCGACCTCCAGCACCACCGCGACCCTGGCCATGGGCGATGCCCTGGCCGTGGCCCTGCTGGACGCACGCGGCTTCACCGCGGGCCGGCGACGAGGTCCCGCGCGTGCGCCAGGACGCGACACTCAGCGAAGCGCTGGTGGAAATGAGCCGCAAGCGCCTGGGCATGACCGCCGTGGTCGACGCCGACCAGCGCCTGATCGGATTGTTCACCGATGGCGACCTGCGCCGCACCCTGGACGATGCCTCGCTCGACGTGCGCACCGCGATGATTTCCGAACTCATGACCCGCCAGCCCAGGACCATCGCCGCCGACCAGCTTGCGGTGGAAGCGGCGCGGCTCATGGAAACCCACCAGATCAGCGGCTTGATCGTGGTCGATGAAACCGGGCGCGCGGTCGGCGCGCTCAACATTCACGACCTGTTGCGCGCACGCGTGGTCTAACCAGACGCATGACTTCCACTCCCCAAGCACCCATCGCCGCCGCTATCCGCGAGCGCGCCAGCCGGATCCGGCTGGCTTGCTTCGACGTCGACGGGACCCTCACCGATGGACGCCTGTATTACGACAGCGAAGGCCGGGAGTCCAAGGCTTTCCACGTGCTCGACGGACAAGGCCTGGTGCTGCTGCGCCGGGCCGGCATCGAGGTCGCGTTGATCACCGCCCGCGACAGCAAGGCCGCGGCGCATCGGGCCGCGGACCTGGGCGTGCGTGCATTCACCGGCGCCAGGGACAAGCTGGGCCAGGTGCGCGCGCTCTGCGATGAACTGGGCATCAGCCTCGAAGCGACCAGCTTCATGGGCGACGACCTGCCCGACCTGGCCTCGATCCAGGCCGTGGGACTGGGGGTTGCCCCGGCCAACGCGCACCGCTGGGTGGCCGAGCGCGCCGACCATGTGACCGTGGCCACCGGTGGCGCTGGCGCCGCGCGCGAACTGTGCGACCTGCTGCTGGAATCACAGGACCGCCTCGATGCCCTGCTCACGGAGTGGACGCATTGAACTGGCGCACGTTACTGGGCCTGGTGTTGCTGGTGGCGGCCGTGGTCAGCGGCTGGTCGGCATGGAAGCAACGCCAGGTCGCCGGTTTCCAGGCGCCTGCGGTGGAACGCTCCGACTACCTGATGCGGGATTTCGAGGTCGTGGCACTGGATGACCAGGGCAAGGAATCACTGACCCTGCGCGCGCCGGAGATGCAGCGCAACCCGGTCGACCAGACCTTCACCATCGCCACGCCGGTATTCCTGTTGCCTGACAGCGACGGCCGGCACTGGCAGATGCGCTCGCGTGACGGGTGGGTAAGCGCGAAGGGCGACGAGCTGCGCCTGACCGGAAACGTCACCGGCACCAGCCCGGCAGGGGCGATGCCCGCAACCTTCACTACCCAGCGCCTGAACGTATTCCCCCGCCGCAACATGGCCTCCACCGACCAGGCGGTCACCATCACCCGGCCCGGTTCTATAATCAGCGGCGTCGGTTTCGAGACCAACACCAAGACCAAGCAATACACCTTCAAGTCACAGGTCAAGACCCGTTATGAACCCAATTCTGCGCGCTAGCCTGCTTGTTGCCGTCGCCATGTCGATGCCGGCCGCCGCATGGGCCAAATCCTCCGATCGCAACCAGCCGATCTTCCTCGACTCCGACCGCCAGGAAGGGGTCATGGATGGGAACAGCACCAACGTGTGGACCGGCAACGTGACCCTCAAGCAGGGCAGCCTGGACATTTCGGCCCAGCGCGCGGAACTCACCCAGCGCGACGGCGATCCGTCCAAGACCGTGTTCACCGGCAGCCCGGTGAAGCTCAGGCAGCAACTGGACGACGGCACCTGGATGGACGCCACGGCCAATCGCATCGAGTACGACATGGCCTCCGAAACCATCATCCTGATCGGCAACTACACGGTGAAGTCGCCACGCGGCTCGAACAGCGGGCAGCGGATGGTCTACAACACCAAGACCGGCAGCATGCAAAGCGGTGGCGACGGCACCCGGGTGAGGACCGTGATCCAGCCCAAGTCGGGCAACGCGGCCAAGAAGCCCGAGGCCGGCAAGTAATGCTTTCCGCCCAGGGCTTGCGCAAGAGCTACCGGCAGCGCGAGGTGGTCGCCGACTTCGGCCTGACCCTTGATGCGGGCGAAGTGGTCGGCCTGCTCGGCCCCAACGGCGCGGGCAAGACCACCTGTTTCTACATGATCGTCGGCCTGGTGGCCGCCGACGCCGGCAGGATCGAGCTGGACGGCCACGACATCACCGCCGAGCCCATGTACAAGCGGGCCAAGCTCGGGGTCGGCTACCTGCCGCAGGAACCTTCCGTGTTCCGCAAGCTCACGGTTTCGGACAACCTGCGGCTGGTGCTGGAACTGCGCGATGACCTGGATTCGGCAGGCGTGGACAGGGAACTGGCCTCCCTGGTGGACGAGTTGCAGATCGGCCACGTGGCCGAGCAACTGGGCGCCAGCCTGTCCGGCGGCGAGCGCAGGCGTTGCGAAATCGCCCGCGCGCTGGCCGCCAAGCCCCGCCTGATGCTGCTCGACGAGCCCTTCGCCGGGGTCGACCCCATCTCGGTCGGGGAGATCCAGCGCATCGTCAAGCATCTCAAGAACCGCGGCATCGGGGTGCTCATCACCGACCACAATGTGCGCGAGACCTTGGGAATCTGCGACCGGGCGTATATCCTCAACGAAGGCAGCGTGCTGGCGCAGGGGGCGCCGGACGCGCTGCTTGCCAATCCGGACGTGCGTCGCGTGTACCTTGGGGAAACTTTCCGCCTCTGATGTGCGCGTCGCGCGGCCCGGCCGTGCCTCAACGCGTTTTCGGATTGCGGAATGAAGCCACGCCTGCAGACATCGCTGGGTCAGCAACTGGTCATGACGCCGCAACTGCGTCAGGCCATCCGCTTGCTGCAGATGTCCACGGCCGAGCTTGAGGTCGAGATCACCGAGGCGGTGGAAACCAATCCGTTGCTCGACTGGGACGACAGCGTACCCAGCGGTGATGACGTCGCCCCCGCCGACACCCCGCCCGACGATCCGCGAGAAACTGACCACGGCGACCAGGCAGACGACTGGTCGCCGGACGAAGGGCCCTGGTCGACGGATGGCGGCGGACAGGGCAGCGGCGGCTCCTTCGACGACGACGACCAGGGCAGCGCCGCCGAGCGGGTGGCCGAGACCGACACCCTGCAGGATCATTTGCTGTGGCAACTGCACCTGTCGCACCTGTCCACGCGCGACCGCCGCATCGGCGCGGCGCTGATCGATGCCCTGGAAGACGACGGCTACCTGCGCGAGCCACTGTCGGGCATCGCCGAGACCCTGCTGCCCGAGGTCACCGCGGCCGAGGAGGAAATCCTCACCGTGCTGCATCAGCTGCAGCGTTTCGATCCGGTCGGGGTCGCGGCACGTGGCCTGGGCGAATGCCTGCAACTGCAGCTTGCGGTCCTCAGCGACGACACGCCGGGCAAGGCGCTGGCACTGCAGATCGTGGCCGGGCCTGCCCTGGAGCGCCTGCCAAAGAGCGGCATCGCCGGCCTGGCGTCCGAGTTGAAGCTGCCGCTGCAGGAGGTGGAGGAGGCCGTGCAGTTGCTGCGCTCGCTCGATCCCAAGCCTGGCGCGCAGATCGGCGAACTGACCCACGATACCTATGTGGTGCCGGACTGCGTGGTCTGGCGCCAGCGTGGCGTGTGGCGCGCGGCGTTGTCGGGCAACAACCTGCCGCGGATCACCATCCATCGCGGCTACGAGCAGATGATCCGCCAGTGCGGCGAGAACGACGCAGGCTACCTGCGCGGCCACCTGCAGGAAGCGCGGTGGCTGCTGAAGAGCCTGGAGGCCCGTGGCGACACGCTGCTCAAGGTCACCCGATGCCTGCTGCGACAGCAGGCCGGCTTCCTGGAATTCGGGGAACAGGCCCTGCGACCCCTGACCCTGCGCGAAGTGGCGGGTGAGGTGGGCCTGCACGAATCCACCGTTTCGCGCGCCATCGCCCGCAAATACGTGCGCACCCCGCGCGGCACCCTGCCACTGCGCGCATTCTTCGCCTCGGGGGTGGGCAGCGAGGGCGGTGGCGAGACCTCGAGCATCGCCATCCAGTCGATGATCCGCCGCCTGATCGAGGCCGAGAACCCGCGCAAGCCGCTGTCCGATGCCAAGCTCGCCGAGCTGCTGAAAACCTCCGGCGTGCCGGTCGCGCGCCGCACCGTGGCCAAATACCGCGAGGCAATGGAGATCCTTTCGTCGCACGAGCGCGTGCGCATCGGCTGATCACGGACCCATAAGCAATGAGGGAGCATGATGCGCTTCAGTGCCAGTGCCCCGGCCTTTCTCCCAAAACCATTCCAGCCCCACAAGGAGCAGCCGAACTTACGCCACCACACGCGGTCACATGCACGGCAGTCCACCGCGGATTCCGCGGTCCATCGAACCTGAAGGAGGCAAGCGATGCGTATCGAGACCCATGGCCAGCAGATCGAAGTCA
>SEHC01000125.1 GCA_004173415.1 Lysobacteraceae bacterium | reverse complement strand
GGTGAGGTAGGAGGCCTGTTCGACCGGCCACTGGCGGTCCCAGCCCCAGCCGGCGACCACTGCCAGCAGCACCGCCAGGGCGGCCCCGGCTGCGCGACGGCGGCCACGCGACGGCGGCGCCGCGCGACGCGGCGCGAACGCAAGGTCGCGCAGCCGGGGCCGCCCTGGCGGTGCTGCTGGCAGTGGTCGCCGGCTGGGGCTGGGACCGCCAGTGGCCGGTCGAACAGGCCTCCTACCTCACCGCCATCGGCGACCTGCGCGACGTGCCGCTTGCCGACGGCTCCCGGGCGATGCTCAGCAGCGACAGCAGGATGCAGGTGGCACTCTCCCGTGGCGAGCGCCGCATCGACCTGCAGCAGGGGGAAGCGTTTTTCGACGTCGCCAAGGATAGCGGCCGTCCGTTCGTGGTCAGCGCGGGCGGGCGCCAGGTGGTGGCCGTCGGCACCCGCTTCTCGGTACGCCGCGACGGCGCCGACCTGCGCGTGGTGGTGACCGAAGGCACGGTCCGCCTGCAATCCGGCGACGACGCAGCGGCGCGACAGCTCCCGACGACGCTGCTGCAGGCCGGCAGCGTCGCCCACGTCAGCCGGCAGCGCCTGGTGGTGCGGTCGGGCACGGTCGAGGAGGCCGAGCGCCAGCTCGACTGGCGCGAGGGCTACCTGACCTTCCGCGATACCCGGCTGGAAGACGCCGCAGCGGAGTTCAACCGCTACAGCCCGCGCAAGATCGTCATGGGCGACAAGGACGTGGCGGCGATGCGGGTCGGCGGCAACTTCCGCTGGTCCAACGCCGAGGGCTTCGTCCGCCTGCTGGAGCAGGGATTCCCGGTCCGCGCCGAATCCCATGCGGACAGGATCGTGCTCCACAGCCGCTAGGCCACCACCCGCGCGATCCTGCCGACATGGGCGGGGGGATTTCCGCGGCTCGTTCGTCCATGTTAGCCAGGGGTGCAATCCGTGCGCCGATGGGGAAGAAGATGCTGCGTCCGTTCCGAGTCCTGCTGTTGAGCCTGGCCTGTTCGGCCGCCCTGGCCACCCAAGCGCAAGCTTCGGCCGCGGCGCCGATCAATATTCCCGCCGGTGAGCTGGTCACCGCGCTGGACACCCTCGCCCGCCAGTCGGGCGCGCAGTTCGTCTATCGCGCGGACCAGCTGCAAGGCCTGCGCACCTCGGGCGTGCAAGGTGCGAAGTCTGCCGAGGAAGCAGTGGACCGCCTGCTGAAGGGCAGCCCGTTCGTGGCCCAGCGCGACGCCTCCGGCGCCATGGTCATCGTCCGGCGCCAGGCGCCCAGGCCGCCGGTCCGCCAGGTGTCGATGGCAGCGCCGGCGCCGGCCGCCGCCGAACCGGCGCCCGCGCCGGAAGTCCAGGACCTGGAAACCATCCAGGTGACCGGCTCGCGCATTCCCCGCGCCCAGATCGAGGGGCCTGCACCGGTCACCGTGATCACCGCCGAGCAGATCCAGGCCGCCGGCCTCACCTCGGTGCCCGACGTGTTGCGCTCGCTCAGCCAGAACAGCGGCAGCGTCCAGGGCCAGCAGAACACGACCAGCGCCCAGTCCACGCCAGGAGCGCAGGCCGTTGACCTGCGTGGCCTGGGTCCCAACCACACCCTGGTGCTGGTGAACGGGCGCCGCATCGCCGACTTCCCCCTGCCGCTCAACGGCCGCAGCAACTTCACCGACATCGGCAACATCCCGCTGGGCATGATCGACCGGATCGAAGTGCTGACCGGCAGCGCGTCGGCCGTCTACGGCTCCGACGCCATGGCGGGCGTGATCAACTTCATCCTCAAGAAGTCCACCGACGGCACCATCCTCGACTACCGCTATGGCGATACCAGTCGTGGTGGCGGCGAATCGCACAAGCTGACCCTGACCACCGGCTTCGAGCGGGACAACTTCAGCGGCATCGTCGGCGTCGAACTGCTGGACAAGCGTCCGCTGTGGGGCTTTGAACGCGACAACCAGGATTCGACCCTCGACGCGCCGACCTCGCGGCGGCGCCTGCCGCGCCTGACCGCGCAACTCTACGACTGGTACGACGACGTCAACATCGCGCCGGCCGACGACTGCGCGGCGATGGCGGGCCTCAACGACGGCACCACGGTGCTGGCCGAGGACCGCTTCGGTGAACCGTACTGCGGCAGCGAGCGGGCCATCGCGTATCGCACGATCCAGAACGAGCGCAAGGGCTTCACCGCCTACGGATCGTTCGAATACCGGTTCTCCGACAACCTGTCGTGGTTCGCGGACGTCCAGGTGGGGCGCCAGGAGGTCAAGCTGCTGACCGGCACCAACGGCAACGACGTGGTCAGCGACGTCATGGGCTGGGAATTCCACGACCCGGCCTCGACCGACAACAACGACAAGGTGTTCTACAACGCCCTTACCGGGCACTACGAAACCTGGTCGCGGCAGTTCACCCCCGAGGAGATCGGCGGGCTGGGCAACCGCATGAACACCACCACGCAGAAGACGTTCGCGATCACGACCGGCCTCAAGGGCGTGTTCGCCGACGCCTGGAACTGGGAAGCGGCCTACAACCATTCCCAGTACAACGCGGACGTGGGCATGCCGCGGATCCGGGCCGATGCCGCAAACCGCCTGTTCCTCGGCGAACGGCAGGGCTATGACGCCGACGGCTATGCGATCTACAGCCCGGACCCCGCGCGCCTGTTCACTCCTTTGACGCCCGCCGAGTTCGCCACCATCGGCGCGATGTCCACCTTCCGCCCCAAGGCCGACAACGACAACCTCAGCTTCACGGTCGACACCCCGGCGCTGTTCTCGATGCCGGCCGGCGACGTGGGCTTCGCCGGTGCGCTGGAATTCGGCACCCAGTCGTACCGGATCAATCCCGATCCCCTGGCCCTGACCGCCGACGCCTACTATGGCCCGCGCTACGGCGACGGCAGTGGCGACCGTGACCACTGGAGCGCCGCCGGCGAGCTTCGCCTGCCGCTGGCATCGACCCTGCAGGCCAGCCTGGCCGGCCGCTACGACCGCTACAGCTACGGCGACAAGGACCCGGGCAAGTTCACCTACAGCATGGGCCTGGAATGGAGGCCGGTGGATACGCTGCTGGTGCGCGGCTCCTACGGCACCGGCTTCCGCGCGCCGGACATGCACTACCTGTTCGCCGGCGATGACTTCTACCGCACGGCCTCGACCGATTACTTCCAGTGCCGGTCCGAAAATCCGGACGGAACCGATGGCGGCTGCTACGACTGGGACTACGGCAACTACGACATCAACACCTTCGATGTCTACACCGGCAACATGGAACTGGACGTGGAAACCAGCAAGTCGTTCTCGGCGGGCTTCGTCTGGTCGCCGTTCGCCAACTTCGACCTGGCGGTGGACTACTACCGGATCCGCGTGTCCAACCAGGTGCAGAGCCAGAGCCGGGAGCAGTTGAGGATCGACGAAGCCAACTGCCGCCTTGGCACCGACGACTCCGGCGGCGCGGTCGACATCAATTCCCCGACCTGCGTCGATGCCCTGGCCCGGGTCATCCGCGACGCCAACGGCGACATCACCAGCGTGCACTTCAGCCCGATCAACATCGCCAATGAAGAGACCTCGGGCGTCGACGTCACCGCCAGCTACCGCCTGCAGACGGCCAATGCCGGCGACTTCCGCTTCAACGGCGCCTACACCTGGACCGACAAGCACACCCGCCAGCAGTACCCGGGGGACCCCGAGGAGGACATGCTGGACGTCGGCTTCAGGGACACCACCCTGCCGCGCACCAAGGGCAACCTGGGCGTGAGCTGGGACCGTGGTGCGCTGGGTGCCAGCCTGTTCGGCAATTACCTGGGTCGCGTCGCCAACTACGACAACGATGCCTGGACCGGTTCCACCTGGCGCTTCAATGCCGGCGCCCGCTACGACATCACCGACCACCTGCGCGTGTCGCTGACCGTCAACAACCTGCTCGACAAGATGCCGCCGAAGGATGCGACCTGGGCGAACTACCCGTACTACGACACCTCCTGGTTCGACAGCATGGGCCGCAGCTATTTCCTGCAGGTCACCTGGAAGCTGGGCGGCGAGGCGCTGTAACCGCCGCGATCCGGGCTCCGCAACCGAAAAACCCGCCTTCCGGCGGGTTTTTCCTTGTTCGTCGTCTCGCCCCGTGCAGGCACCGGCCGACCGGTGCGACTCAGACGTTGAAGCGGAAGTGCAGCACGTCGCCTTCCTGGACCCGGTATTCCTTGCCTTCCAGGCGCAGGCGACCGGCTTCCTTGGCCCCGGCTTCGCCCTTGTACTGCAGGAAGTCGGCGTAGGAAATCGTCTCGGCGCGGATGAAGCCTTTTTCGAAGTCCGTATGGATCACGCCGGCGGCCTGCGGCGCGGTGGAACCAGCCTTGACCGTCCACGCCCGCACTTCCTTGACCCCGGCGGTGAAGTAGGTCTGCAGGCCCAGCAGCTTGTAGGCGGCACGGATGACGCGATTCAGGCCCGGCTCGTCCAGGCCCATGTCGGCCAGGAACGTGTTGCGGTCGGCGTCGTCCATCTGCGAGAGCTCCTCCTCGATCGCCGCCGACACCGGCACCACTTCCGCACCCTCGGTGGCGGCGCGGGCACGCACGGCATCCAGGTGTGGATTGTTCTCGAAGCCGTCCTCGCTGACGTTGGCGATGTACAGCACCGGCTTGAGGGTCAGCAGGAACATGTCGCGCACCAGTGCCAGTTCTTCCTCGTCCAGGCCCACGCTGCGGCCGGGCTTGCCGTCGTTGAGCGCGGCCTGCAGCTTGGCCAGCACCGGCTTGCGCGCGATCGCCTCCTTCTCGCCCTGCTTGGCCGAACGCTCGGCGCGGTTCAGGGCCTTCTCCACGCTGTCCAGGTCGGCCAGGGCCAGTTCGGTATCGATCGTGTCGATGTCCGAAAGCGGGTCGACCTTGTTGTTGACGTGGATGACGTCGTCGTTCTCGAAACAGCGGACCACGTGGGTGATCGCGTCCACTTCGCGGATGTGGGCCAGGAACTTGTTGCCCAGGCCCTCGCCGCTGGCCGCGCCTGCCACCAGGCCGGCGATGTCGACGAACTCGACCGCGGTGGGGATGACCTTCTGCGGCTTGACGATCGTCGACAGCTCGTTCAGGCGCAGGTCCGGCACCGGCACCACGCCGACGTTCGGCTCGATGGTGCAGAACGGGAAGTTGGCCGCGGCGATGCCCGCCTTGGTCAGCGCGTTGAATAGGGTCGACTTGCCGACGTTCGGCAGGCCGACGATGCCGCATTTGATGCCCATGTTTTATGCCAGTACCGGAAAACGAAAAGGGAAGCGGGATGCCGCGCTTCGCTTTTGATTCTCTTATTTCGGCGTGTGCAACCGGGTCATCGCGTCCATGAAATTGCCGGCGACCGCCAGCGGCAGTACCTCGATCGCATCGTCGATGGCCCTGCCGATCAGGATCTCGTCGTCCTTGCCCGGCTTGCCCAGCACCCAGCCGGTGACCTTGTCCTTGTGCCCGGGGTGGCCGATGCCGACGCGCAACCGGTGGAACTTGCCGTGGCCCAGCAGCTGCATGGTGTCGCGCAGCCCGTTCTGCCCACCGTGTCCGCCATCGAACTTGAGCCGTGCCGCCCCCGGCGGCAGGTCCAGTTCGTCGTGCGCCAGCAACGCCTCTTCCGGCGCGATCTTCCAGTAGCGCAAGGCGGCGGTCACCGACTTGCCACTGAGGTTCATATAGGTGGACGGCTTCAACAGCCAGATCGCCTCGCCGCCGACGTGGATCTTCGCGGTTTCGCCGAACAGCTTGGCTTCCAGGCCGAAGCGCACGCCTTCCTTCTCGGCGATCGTGTCGACAAAACGGAACCCGGCGTTATGCCGGGTTCGCGCGTGTTCGGCACCGGGATTTCCCAGCCCGACGATGAGGCGAAGTCCTGCCATGGCCATGATCGCCGGGGCGCCCGCCTGGGCGGACGCCCCGCAAGGCGATTACTTCTTGGACTCGTCCTTCTTGGCGACCTTCGCCGCCGGGACTTCGGCCACTTCGGCGCCTTCGGTCGACTCGGCTTCTTCCTTGCCGTGCTTGGCGATGACGACCGCGTCGTCGTGGTCCTTGCCCAGCTTCAGGCCCGGGATCTCGACGCCGGCCGGCAGCTTCAGGTCGGACAGGTAGATGATGTCGCC
>SEHC01000589.1 GCA_004173415.1 Lysobacteraceae bacterium | reverse complement strand
TCGTATTCGTCGTGGACCCTGACCGTGTAGCCGCTGATCACCCCTTCCCGCTCCAGCCGCTCGATCCGGCTCTGCACGGTGGTGCGTGACAGGTCGAGCCGGCGCGCGATCTGCGCGGTGGAGGCGCGCGCGTTCTCGCGCAGCATGGACAACAGCATCTGGTCGGTGGCGGAGAGCTTCATTTGGCGGCTTTTGTTCGGCGATTCGACGAAACAGACCACAAATATGCGCTAATCACAACTGTCATGCGACGAAATAATCCAGATAATGGTCGATCGTCAGCAAATACGGAGAAACCCCATGGCCGCCATCGACCTGCTCGCCGCCCTGCGCGCCCACCCCGGCAAGCGCCTGACCGAAGGCCTGGATGACGCCACGGTCAACCTGCTGGCCCACTCCCACCCGGACCTGCAGGCCGCCCTCGAGGCCGCCGCCGCCGAGCATTCCCGGCTGAAGGACGAGTTCCCCGAGCTGCTGGACCTGGACGAGGAAGCCCAGCTGCGCGCCGTGCAGGGCGGCTACGTCAACTTCTACGCCGAGGATGCCATCAACCCCTACATCGCCCTGGTCGCCCGCGGCCCCTGGGTGGTGACCCTCAATGGCGCGGTCCTGTACGACGCCGGCGGCTACGGCATGATCGGCTTCGGCCACACCCCCGAGGCCGTGCTCGCGGCCATGGCCCGGCCGCAGGTCATGGCCAACATCATGACTCCCAGCCTGTCGCAGCTGCGCTTCGAGCGCGCCCTGCGCAAGGAGATCGGGCACAGCCGCGGCGGCTGTCCGTTCGCCCGCTTCCTGTGCCTGAATTCCGGTTCCGAATCGGTCGGCCTGGCCGCGCGCATCGCCGACATCAACGCCAAGCTGCAGACCGACCCGGGCGCCCGCCATGCCGGTCGCCAGATCAAGCGCGTCGTGGTCAAGGGCAGCTTCCACGGCCGCACCGAGCGCCCGGCGCTGTACTCGGACTCCTCGCGCAAGTCCTACCAGCAGCACCTGGCCAGCTACCGCAACGAGGATTCGGTGATCGCCATCGAGCCCTACGACGAAGCGGCGCTGGAACGCGTGTTCGCCGAGGCCGGGGAAAAGGGCTGGTTCGTCGAAGCCGTGTTCCTGGAGCCGGTGATGGGCGAAGGCGATCCCGGCCGCTCGCTGCCGCCGGCGTTCTACGCCAAGGCGCGCGAGCTGACCCGCGGCCATGGCAGCCTGCTGCTGGTCGACTCCATCCAGGCCGGCCTGCGCGCGCATGGCGTGCTGTCGATCGTCGACTACCC
>SEHC01000588.1 GCA_004173415.1 Lysobacteraceae bacterium | reverse complement strand
CAGGCCGCCGGCAAGCTCAGCGGACTGGTCCTGGACCTGCGCAGCAATCCCGGCGGGCTGCTGGTCTCGGCGGTGCAGGTGGCCGACGACCTGCTGGAAAAAGGCAACATCGTCAGCACTCGCGGGCGCATCGCGGTCAGCGACTCCAAGTTCGATGCCACGCCGGGCGATCGCCTGCACGGCGCGCCGCTGGTGGTGCTGGTGGATGCGGGTTCGGCCAGCGCGGCCGAGGTCCTGGCCGGCGCCCTGCGCGACAACGGCCGCGCCCGGGTCGTCGGCAGCCGCACCTTCGGCAAGGGTTCGGTGCAGACGGTCCTGCCGTTGGACAATGGCGATTCGGTGAAACTGACCACCGCGCGCTACTACACGCCCAGTGGCAAGTCGATCCAGGCCAGCGGCATCGTGCCGGACGTGGTGCTGAAGCCGGAGCAGCCCAAGGATGCGCTGCCCACGCCCTTCGATTACAGCGAAGCGGCCCTGCCAGGCCACCTGCGCGGCGATGAGGAAGGCGCCGAAGGGTACACGGCCGGCGACGCGCTGGAGGGCGACAAACCGATCGCGGCGGCCCTGGCGGAATTGAAGAAGGCCGTGCCGCGCAAGGTCTTCGGCCGGGCCGATCATTCGCGTTGAGGGTCAGGCCGCGGCCCGCCCCAGGCAGGTCGCCGGTTCGTTCGCGGGGAGGCGTGGCTCAGCGCGGCTTGGAGGGCAGCGCGAACGGGGTGACCACGCGTTCGCCGCTTTCGGCGTCGCGGATCACCGACTGGCCTTTGCGTTCCACTTCCTCGATCCGCACGATGCTCTGCATCGGCAGGTGCAATACCCGGGTACCGGCGAACTCGTCGCGCAGGCGTTCCTCGGTCGGATCCACCACCACCCCGTCATGCACGTCGAACACCAGTTCGCCGACCTCGGTGAAGCCCCACAGGCTGCTGGCGGCGACGTGCCTGCCATACAGCTGGTAGACCTTGCCGTGGTTGAGGAAGGTGATCTTGTACAGGGTCTTGGCCATGGCCCGATTATAGGCGGCCCTGCTCAAGCCGGCCGCGCCACGGACCCTTGACGAACTCCAGGAACAGGCCCAGCGGCAGCACCACCCCCAGCTTGGCCCGCGGGAACAGGGCCAGGTAGGCGCCGATCACCGCCGACACCGCGCCGCTGGCGCCGATGATCACCCGTTCCGGCGCGCCGATGGTCAGGGCCGCGGCGAGGTTGGAGAAGGCCCCGCCGACCAGGAACAGCAGCAGGAACCGCCACGGCCCCATGGTCCGCTCGGCGGGCAGGCCGAATATCAGCAGGAACACCAGGTTGCCCAGCAGGTGGGCCCAGTCGGCATGCAGGAACAGGGCGGTGAACAGGCGCAAGGCGCTGCCGTCGCGCAATGCGCCGATCCATGCCTCCGGCGTCGACAGGCCGCCCGACAACGCGCCCCATGCCAGCAGCAGGCTGCGATGGGTTTCGGCAGGCCGCGTGGCCGCCCACAGGAAGGCGATCCACAACGCGGCGAACAGCACCGGCGTGGCCCAGCGCAGGGCAGGCTTCTTTCGCGACGGCAGGGAAACGAACATGGCGTGGGCGGGCGGGCAGCAGGAGACGCAGCACCTTAGCCTGCCGCATGGGCGAACCCAACTTCGCCTATTCAGCAAACTAGCGTTAGTAACTGGTTAATTCGCAAGATACAATTGCATACGGAGTCGTATTGTCGGGGGGAATTTCCGCCGTGCGGTCCGGGCCGGACCCCGCTGCAACGCGCGCGTCGGCCAGCTGTCCACCAGTCACCCGGAGATCATTCAATGCAGTTCGCAAATCGTTTCGCCCATCTTTCCGCGCTGGCCCTCGGCATCGCCGGCGCCCTCGCAGCTGGCAATGCCAGCGCCGAAGCGTTCCACCT
>SEHC01000124.1 GCA_004173415.1 Lysobacteraceae bacterium | reverse complement strand
GGATTCATCGCGCCGGAAGATGGCAGCGCCGATGTCTTTGCACACCACTCCGCAATCAACAGCAAGGGCTTCCGCAGCCTGCAGGAAGGCCAGCGGGTCAGCTACGAGCTCACCCAGGGCCCGAAGGGCGCGCAAGCCTCGAACATCACGCCGGCCGCGTGAGCCAAGCACTGGATTCATTTGAACCCCGCTTCGGCGGGGTTTTTTATGGCTGCGGCACTGCGTGGGCATGATCGGCAGACTCAACATCGCCGTCGTCGGCTACGGCACCGCCGGCCAGGCCCTGGCCATCCTGCTGGCTCGCGACGGCCATGCGGTCGAGGTCTTCGAGCGCGCCGCGTCCCCCGGCCCGGTCGGCGCCGGTTTCCTGCTGCAGCCGACCGGCCTGCAGGTGCTGTGGCAGATGGGGCTGCTGCCCGCGGCCATGGCCCATGGGGCGCCGGTGGACCGCTTGTATGGGGAAACCCCTGCCGGCCGCGCCGTGATGGACATGCGCTACGCGGGTCTCGATGCGCGCCTGCATGGACTCGGCATGCAGCGCGGCGCCTTGTTCACCCTGCTCGCCGAGGCCTGGGAGGGGATCGGCGAATTGCGCCACGGCACCTGCGTGGAGCAGGTCGAGGCGGAGACCGGCAGGTTGGTCGACGCGGAAGGCCGGCGACATGGCCCTTACGACCTGGTGATCGCCGCCGACGGATCCGCCTCGCGCCTGCGCGCGCAGGTGTCGACCGGGCGCGTCGACCGGGTCTATCCCTGGGGTGCGTTGTGGTGCCTGGTTCCGCGCGGCGAATGGCCGTGGCCCGCCCAGTTGCGCCAGCGCTACGTGGCCGCGCGCAAGATGATCGGCATGCTGCCGGTCGGCACGCGGCCCGGTGACACGACGCCGCGACTGAGTTTCTTCTGGAGCCTGCCGAGGTCGGATTTCGATGCATGGCGATCACGCGGCCTGGCGAGCTGGCGCGATGAAGTCCTCGGCATCTGGCCGCAGCTCGCGGCCCAACTCGGGCACATCGCCGAACCGACGCAACTGACCCATGCCAGCTACCGTGATGCCAGCCAACGACAGTGGCATCGCGGGCGCCTGGTGCTGGCCGGCGATGCCGCCCATTCGATGAGCCCGCAACTGGGGCAGGGTGTGAACATGGCGCTGATGGATGCGATGGCCTTGCGCGATGCGCTGCGCGACGAGTCCAGCGTCGGTGCCGCCTTGGCCAGCTACCAGCGCGTGCGGCGCCGGCACGTGGCGATCTACCATTTCTGGAGCCACTGGCTGACGCCGCTGTTCCAGTCCGAGCACGACACGGTGGCGCGGATCCGCGATGCCAGCTTCCTGCCGCTGGGCCGGCTGCCGGGCGGCCGCGGCCACATGTTGCGCATCCTCAGCGGCACCCAGCAGGGCTGGCTGGGAAAGCATGCCTTGCAGCCGGGCTTCATCGCCGCATTGGCCGCATACCGCGCATCGCGGGAATGATGGGAATGGCGCTGGCGCAGCCGGCGCCGACAATCACCTGGTGGTCAGGGCGACCGCGGGCGAGCCGGCAAGGCGATCGCCTCGCCTTCCACGCAGGCGACCAGTTGCTCTCCGCCGGCAAGCGCTGGCGCCACCCCGGCGGTGAACTGCGAGAACGCGGGCAGCAAGGTCATGCGCTCGCGCAGCCAGAACGCGGGCCAGCGTCGGCGCATGCCGGCCAGCTGGGCCAGTGGATGGACGTGGCCGCAGACCACGTGCAGCACGGGATGCGGCTCCGGCTCGTGGCGCCGCCGCGCCGTGCAGCACATCGCCCAGGATCCACAGTTCGGTCGCTGCGGTCGCCTCGAGCAGGGCATCCAGTCGCGCCAGGTCGTGCGCGGTGCCGCCCGAGGGCAGGCCGATGCCGGCATGGCGGAACACGTCGGCCTTGCCCAGGTGCAGGTCGGCGACCAGCAGGCGACCGCGCGCCGGCCAATGCAGCGCCCGGTCGCCGAGCAGCCGCAGCCGCTCGCCGGCGATTTCGATGTCCACGCTAGCCGGCATGCTGTTTCTCCAGCTTCGCCGCCGCCCTCAGTACCCGGGTCTTCCAGTCCTCGGTGCTCAACTGTCCGCGCAGGCTCTCGGCCCACAGCGGGAAGGAAAGCGGGGTGAGGCTGCGTGGCGCGTGCAGGAGGATCCGGCGCTGCGCGCAATCGGCGAGGGTGTCGGCCAGGCGCGAGACTTCGAGCTGCGCGGAGAACACTTCGCGTTCCGCCTGGGCCAGCAGCAGGTGGCCGGGATCGAAGCGCTGCAGCACGTCGTAGAGAAGGCCGCTGGAGGCCTGCAGCTGGCGCTGGCTGCGTGGCGCGCGGCCCGGCAGCGAAGGCGCGAGCAGGCCGGAGACGCGCGCGATCTCGCGGAACTGGCGGCGCGCCAGTTCGCCCAGGTTGAGGCTCTCGCGCAGGTCCTCCAGCAGGCGATCCGGCGAAAGCAGTCCGCGCAATGCCGCGTCGTCGAGCGCGACCGCTTCGGCCGGCGACAGGACCAGCCCGTAATCGTTGGCGGCGAAACTGAAGGTATTGGCCTGCAGCCTGCCCAGGCGAAGCGAAAGCAGCGAGGCCAGGCCTTCATGCACCTGCCTGCCGGCGAACGGGTAGACGAAGAGGTGTTGTCCATCGCGCGCGCGGATCGATTCGGCCAGCAGCGTGCCGCTGGCGGGGAGGGCAGACAGGCGCGCCTGCAAGTCGAGCAGGGGGGCGATGGCGCGCAGTTCGGGCTCATTGCGTTCGCCACCGAACACCGCCTCCACTTCGCGCCCGAGTTCGGAGGAAAGCGGCATGCGTCCGCCCATCCACTTGGGCACGCTGCCGTCGCCGCTTTTGGCGATGCGCACATAGGCGGTCATGTCTTCCAGCCGCACCAGTTCCAGCGTGCGTCCGGCGAACTGGAAGCGGTCGCCGCGGCGCAGGCGGCCGACGAAGCCTTCCTCCACCGATCCCAGCCCGCCGCCGCGCAGGAACTTGACCGCGACGCTGCCGTCGCTGGGGATGGTGCCGATGGACAAGCGATGGCGCAGCGCCACGCGCCGGTCGACCACCCGGTAGGTTCCGTGTTCGTCGCGCACCACCTTGTGGAAGTCGGGATAGTGGGACAGCGCCTGGCCACCCTGGACGATGAAATCCAGCACCGCCTGCCAGGTCGCAGCCTCCAGTCCGGCGAACGCGTGCGTACCGCGGACTTCTGCCAGCAGCGCATCGCCATCGAAGCCGTCCGCCAGGGCGCAACTGACGCAGTGCTGGGCCAGCACGTCCAGCGACAGCCTAGGCGGCGAGCGTGCTTCGATCGCGCCGCGCGCGATCGCGCGTCGCGCGGCGGCGTACTCCACCAGCTCCAGTGCGTGCGAAGGCACGCAGACCACGCTCCCCGACTCGCCGGGCCGGTGCCGGGCGCGGCCGCCGCGCTGCATCAGCCGCGCCACGCCCTTGGGACTGCCCACCTGCAAGACCTGGTCGACCGCGGGAAAATCCACGCCCAGGTCCAGGCTGGAGGTCGCCACCACGCAGCGCAGCGAGCCGTCGCGCAGCCCGGCTTCGGCGGCGGCGCGCAGCTTGGGATCCAGCGAGCCATGGTGCAGGGCCAGCGTGCCCGCCGGCTCCGGCCACACCGCGCCGAGCGCCTGGAACCAGAGTTCGGCCTGTGCGCGGGTGTTGGTGAATACCAGGCTGGTGCGCACCGCCATCAGTTTCTGCAGGACGCGTGGCAGCTGCACCAGGCCAAGGTGGCCGGCCCAGGGGAAGCGCTCGCCGGCGTCGGGCAGCAGCGTCTGCAGTTCCAGCTTGCGCGGCGCAACGCCCGCGACCAGCGGGCTGGCCGGCGCATGCGGCAGCAGCACGTCGCGGGCTTCCTCCACGTTGCCCAGCGTGGCCGACAGCCCCCACAGGCGGATCGCCGGCGACAGCGCGCGCAGGCGTGCCAGCGCGAGTTGCAGCAGCACGCCGCGCTTGTTGCCCAGTAGTTCGTGCCATTCGTCCACGACCACGCAACGCAGCGCCGACAGTTGCGGCGCGGTGTCGGCGTAGGACAACAGCAGCGACAGCGATTCGGGCGTGGTCACCAGTACGTCCAGCTTGCCCGCGCGCGCCAGGCGCTTGTCGCGGGCGCTGGCATCACCGGTGCGAAGTCCGACCGTCCAGTCGATGCCGAGGGCCTCGATGGGTTCGCGCAAGGCGCGCACGGTGTCGCTGGCCAGTGCCTTCAGCGGGGTGATCCACAACACCTGCAGCGGACGGGCCGCGTTCTTTTTCCTCGGCGCGGCGACCCGATCCTGGAAAGCTTCCAGCAACGATCCGCCGAAGGCGGCCAGGGTCTTGCCGCTTCCGGTCGGTGTGTGCAGCAGGCCCGATTCTCCCTGCAGGTAGTGCTTCCACATCGCGCGCTGGAAGGGCAGCGGCTTCCAGCCCTGCGACCGGAACCACGCCTCGAGCGGCCGGGTCGAAGCCGGTCGCGCGCTGCGCGCCGGGGTTTCCTTCTGCATCATCGCGCCAGCGCCTGCAGGGTCTCCAGACGGTCGGCTTCGGCCATCGGCTTGTCCTGGCGCCAGCGCAGGATGCGCGGAAAGCGCACCGCGATGCCGGACTTGTGCCGCTTGCTGCGGTTGACCGCCTCGAAGCCCAGTTCGAAGACGTGATGCGCCCTGACCGAGCGCACCGGCCCGAAGCGCTCCAGCGTATTCGCGCGGATCCAGCCATCCAGGGCCAGGATCTCCTTGTCGTCCAGGCCCGAATAGGCCTTGGCCACCGGCACCAGCGCATCGCCGTCCCACACGCCGAAGGTGTAGTCGGTGTACAGGGTGCTGCGCCGTCCATGCCCGGACTGTGCATACAGCAGCACCGCATCGATGGTCAGCGGATCCACCTTCCACTTCCACCAGTCGCCCCGGCGGCGGCCGGACTGGTAAGGCGAGCCGGCGCGCTTGAGCATCAGCCCTTCGACGCCACGTTCGCGCGCGCTTTCGCGCAAGCCGGCTGCGAGTTCCCAGTCCGAAGCCTGCACCGTGGGCGACAGCACCAGCCGCTGGTCTGAATGTTCGCCGAGCAGGGCTTCCAGCAAGCGGCGCCGCTCATGCAGCGGGAGCGAACGCAGGTCTTCGCCATCCAGTTCCAGCAGGTCGTAGGCCAGCACGCGGGCGGGCGTGTCGGCCAACGTCTTCGGCCCCGGCTTGCGCCGCTGGATCCGGGTCTGCAATGCAGTGAAAGGCAGTGGCGCGTCGCCTTCGCGCCAGCCAAGCAACTCGCCGTCGATCACGCAATCGCGCGGCAGGGTGGCGGCGGCGGCCTCGATCTCGGGGAAACGCCCGTCCAGGCGTTCTTCCCCGCGCGACCACAACGCCACCTCGCCCTGGCGGCGGATCAGCTGCAGGCGGATGCCGTCCCACTTCCATTCCAGCAGCCAGTCAGCGATGTTGCCGAGACTGGCGGCCTCGTTCTCCAGCGGCGAGGCGAGGAAGAAGGGGTAGGGTTGCTGGCGGTCCTCTGGCAGTTCCTCCGCGACCAGCAGCCGGGCAAGGAAATCCGGGGTGGGCTTCCAGGCACCGAGCATGCGCTGCGCAATGCGCGAGATGTCGATGCCGGACATCTCCGCCAGCGCCTGCTGGACCATGCGCTGGGAGACGCCGACGCGCAGGGCCCCGGTCAGCAGCTTGTTGAACAGCAGCCGCTGGTCGAACGGCAACGCCTTCCAGCCGCCGACCACGGCGGCGCGGCGGACCTGTGCTTCCTGGTTGGCGACCGGCAGCAGGATGCCTTCGATCCATTCGGCCAGCGGCCGGTCCGGATGAGCGGTGGGCGGGTCGTCCAGCAGCAGGGTCAGGGTTTCGGCCAGGTCGCCGACGTGGTCGTAGCTTTCCTCGACCAGCCAGGCCGGCTGGCCGCTTTCCTGCACGATCCATTCGCGCAGCTCGCGGGTATTGGCGATCCGCGCCAGTTTGCCGCCGGCCAGCAGCCACATCGCCCAGGCCGCGTCGGCGGGTGGGGCATCGCCGAAGTAACCCACCAGCGCCGCCCGCTTGTCGCCGGTGGCCGTGCTCTGGTCCAGCTCGCGGAACAGGTCGGCGAAGCGCTTCATGGTCGCCTCACTCCTCGCCGCCGTAATCGGTGCGGAAGGCCTCGGCGGCGATGCCTTGCTCCTGCAGGGCGCGGATGATGGCGTCGGTGTTGCCGTGGGTGGCGATGACGCGGCGTGCCCCGGTGTCGCGCACCGTGCGGAACAGGTCGGGCCAGTCGGCATGGTCGGAAACGACGAAGCCGCGGTCGTAATTGCGGCGCCGGCGGTTGCCCCGCAGGCGCATCCAGCCCGACGCGAATCCCTGCTGCGCGCGCTTGAAGCGACGCAGCCAGGGGCTGCCCGCGGCCGAAGGTGGTGCGATCACCAGTTGGCCGGCGAAGTCGGCGCCTTTTTCCTCGTCGGCCACCAGGCGCGTATCCAGCATCGCGATGCCGGCCTGGCGGTAGACCTCGACGCCCGCGGCGACCGCGCCGTGCAGCAACGCGGGCTGGTCCTCGAACGGGATCAGCTCGGCCAGCACGCGCTGGGCCTTGCCAAGGGCATAGCAATAAAGCACCGCGGCCTCACCCTGGGCGGCGCAGGCACCGCGCCATTGCGAAATCTCGCGGGCGACCTCGCGCGTGTCCGGCCAGCGATAGACCGGCAGGCCGAAGGTCGCCTCGGTGATGAAGGTGTCGCAAGGCACCACTTCGAACGGCGCGCAGGTAGGATCGTGCTGGCGCTTGTAGTCGCCGGAGGCCACCCAGACTTCGCCATCGACTTCCACCCGGACCTGCGCCGAGCCGAGGACGTGCCCGGCCGAGTGCAGCGAGACGCGGGCGCGGCCCAGTTCGAAGACCTGGCCGTACTCATGGGCGTGGTAGCGCTGTTCGCCCAGCCGCCAGCGCAGGATCGGCAGGCACCGGGTGGTGCAGTGGTACTCGCCCATGCCTACGCGCGCGTGGTCGCCATGGCCATGGGTGATGACCGCGTGCGCGACCGGCCGCCAGGGGTCGATGTGGAAGTCCCCGGCCGGGCAGTACAGGCCTTCGGGGCGCAGGACGATCAGGTCGTTGGGGTGGACCGGCATGGACGCACTTTGGGGCAGCGGGTGTGCAGGAATTGCGAAGCGGCCAGCGCTGCCCTGGCCAACCGCAGCGGACCTGGTGGCGGTGGATGCGCGGTGGTGGGTGCGCCCTGGTCGGTACGCGCGGGTCAGTACGTGCCGGATAGTCCGCGCTGGGTAGTTTGCGCTGGGTAGAATCGGCCCATGAAGACGCCAGCGTTCGAAACCCACCTGGTCGACAACCAGCCGCCGCCATTCGAGCCCCGCGACCTGTGGGCCGATGACACGGTCCTGCGCGAGGCCGTGTCGCGCGAAGTCGGCGTCGGTTTCGACGCGCGGCTGTCGGCCTATGCGCGCCTGGCGGGCGATGAGCTCTACCGGCTGGGCTTCGAAGCCAACCGCGACCGGCCGCGGTTGAAGACCCATGACCGCTACGGACGGCGCATCGACAGTGTCGAGTTCCATCCGGCCTACCACCAGCTGATGGAGGCGGCCAAGGCGCATGGCGTCGCCGGGCTGTCCTGGCATGAGCCGCAGCCCGGCGCGCAGGTGGCGCGGGCCGCGCTCAGCTACCTGCACCATCAGGTCGAGGCCGGGACCAGTTGCCCCTTGACCATGACCCACGCGGCGGTGCCGGTGCTGCAGCGCGAACCGGCGCTGCACGAATGGGCCCGCAAGGCCGCGGCCCCGCACTACGATCCGCGCGATCTTCCCATCGCCGCCAAGGCCGGGCTCACCCTGGGCATGGGCATGACCGAGAAGCAGGGCGGCTCCGACGTGCGCAGCAATGCCACCGTGGCCACGCCGCTGGCCGGCGAAGGCGAATATTCGCTGGTCGGGCACAAGTGGTTCTT
>SEHC01000587.1 GCA_004173415.1 Lysobacteraceae bacterium | reverse complement strand
ACCCCGCCGCGCAAGGCGACGCTGCCGCTGAAGCCGCGGCGCGGGAAGGCGCGATCGTCCACGTCGGCGTACTGGCCGCTGATCTGCGGATAGGTCAGGGTGGAGTACTGGTAGCTGGGTGCCACGCCGCTGACGGTCTCGCCATAACTCCAGCGCTCGCGCAGCAGGTGCAGCGAGGCGATCGCGGTCCACTGGTCGTTCAACTCGCCACTGCGGCTGCCGACCAGTTCAAGGCGGCGCGTGTCGATGTACTTGGTCTGCTCGTCGTAGGCCTGCAGGGTCGCCGCATACCAGCCATCCAGCCACTTGAACGCCGGGATCCGGTACTGGGTGACGAAACTCTTGCGCTTCTGCGCATAGTCCAGCTGGGTGGACAGCTTGTGTCCGCGCGAGTTGATGTAGCGCCGGTCCAGGCCGAAGCGCACGCCGGCCCCGCTTTCGGTGCCGTAGCTGACGCCGGTGGTGTAGATGTCGCGCTTGGCCAGGGTCAGGTTGACGTCGATCGGCACGCGCCCGTCCACCGCGTCCCCGGGCCGGGCCTGGATGTCGATGTTGTTGAAATAATCCAGTCCCAGCAGCGACTCGCGCAGCCGGTCCAGCTTGCCCTGGTGGAAGTAGCTGCCTTCTTCCCAGTACACCAGCTTGTCCAGCAGGCCGGCGCGGAACTTGTCCTGGTGGAACACCGTCGGCCCCATGTCGTAGCGGATCCCGCTGGCCCAGGTCAGGTCGATGTCGGCGGCGCGTTCGGCGCGGGTCACCTCGACCCGGCGATGGATGAAATCGGCGTCGAAGTAGCCACGGTCGGCCAGCCGGCGCACGATCTGGGTCTTGCTGGTCTCGTAGGTGGTGTGGTCGAAGATGTCGCCGACCTGGGGCCGGAACGCGGCCAGGTCTTCCTTCAGGTAGCGGTCGCCGCCGCCTTCGCCTTGGATGCTCAGGTCCGAGTGCCGCACCCGCACCGGCTCGCCCTTGTCGACCTGGACCACCACGGTGATGCGTTCGTCCTCTCCGCCGGGGCGGGCCGCATCGACGGTGATCACGGGCCGCCACGTTGATGTTCTCGACCATCAACGCCTCGGTCTCGTTGTCCGGGTTGAAACCCCGGATCTCCACCTTCTCGATCGTGGCTGCCGCGTGGGCCTGGCTGGTGATGAGGCACAGGACGGCGGCGGCGAGACGGGGGGAAGGTCGCATGCGCACAGGATACCGGGCGTGGCCCGGGCCGGGTTAAAGGCGCGTGACCCGCGATCGCGTGGCCCAGGCGCCCTGTGCCACCCACCCCGACGGTAGGAGCGACGCCAGTCGCGAAGCTCCGAACCTTGGACACGACCAAGCGCCCTTTCGCGAGTCCGTGGCTGGCACGGACTGTTTAATTGCTAGCTTCGCGACCGACATCGCTCCTGCGATGCGGGTGCCCGGCTCAGCTGGAAAGGTGCTCGATCGCCGCGACCGCGCCGAAGCGGTCGGCCAGGCGCTTGAGCAGGGCCAGGCGGTTGCCGCGCACGGCCGCGTCATCCACGTTCACCATCACGCTGTCGAAGAACGCATCGACCTGCGGGCGCAGCAAGGCCAGGCGGCTGAGCACGCTGATGTAGTCGTGGTGGTGTAGGGCTTCGTCGGTGTCGCCGAGGGCCGCTTCCACCGCCTCGGCCAGCGCGCTCTCGACCGGGTCGTTGAGCAGGGTGCGGTCGATGGCGTGCGGGATCGCGACGTCGCGCAGCTCGGCCACGGCGGTGAAGTGCGACGCCGGCACGCCCTTGTCGGCGTAATAGCCGCGCAGGCGATCGAGGATGAAGTCGTACAGCTCGCCCGCCTCGACCGGCGCGGCGCCGGTGGCGGCGAGTCCGCCGTTGGCCCGGGTCAACAGCGCCGGCAGATCGACCTGGAAGCCCGATTCGATCAGCGTGCGCGCCAGCCCGAGTGCATTGCGGCGCAAAGCGAACGGATCCTTGTTGCCGGTCGGCTTGAGGCCGGCGGCGAAACCCCCGGCCAGGGTATCGAGCCGCTCGGCGATCGCCAGGACCTTGCCCGCAGGCGACAGGGCGACGTCGTCGCCAGCGAAACGCGGCTGGTAGGACTCATCGATGGCCAGGGCGATCCCGCTTGCCTCGCCCGCGGCCAGCGCGTAGTGCCGGCCGGCGATGCCCTGCAGTTCCGGGAACTCGTTGACCATGCGCGACTGCAGGTCGTTCTTGGACAGTTCCGCGGCGCGGCGCGCCTGCACCGGGTCGGCGCCGACTTCGGTGGCCACCGCTTCGGCCAGCGCGGCCACGCGCGCGACCTTGTCGGCGACCGAGCCCAGCCTGGCCTGGTAGGTCACCGTCTTCAGGCCATCGCCCCAAGGCGACCCTGGATGATATGGGACGTGCGGGCTCTCTGCAGCAACAACTTCGGGCAAAATCTGTCCGATCAATCATGTTAGTGCAGCTCAAAATCATCTCTTTCGCATTCACAGTGGTGCTCACCTTCTCGTAAATGTATCTCGCCGGGAAATCAGTCTTCAACCAACTTTCTGGATCTTTGTCTTCGTAGTTGTATGTCAAGCCGAACGACTCCTGAACTTGGTAGTCCTCGTTGTTTCCTGCGTAAATTATGCCTAGCTCGTCGCAAATATCGTAGAAAACGTCTTCCTCCCAGATGCCGCCTCCCCATATTCTAGTTGGTGGTTAGCATCAATATACGATACGAAATACTGTGAAATGGGACATAGTACACACCTAATCATGAGTTGGTATCCATCGACCATCATTTCGAGCCATTTGCGATACTTTTCTTCCGTCACTCTCGGCGTGAAAGAATCAGCAGGAATCCAGTCTGAGCCGCCACAGAAGACATCGACACCATTGACGCGGAAGAAGAACGTCTTTCCCACCTTGTCTGGTTCCTGAATTAATTCGCCCTTTCGAAAGCCGGTACGGCGCTTCGCTTCGTGTACTTCGACATCGCCCGCCAAAGCCGTCGCGATGACAGTGTATAAAGGCTGCTCTCCATAACCATGAGGAAACCACAGCTTTGGATTGTTCACATGAAACTCAACCTTGGCCACGCTGTCGCTGATTTTCGCAGACTCTTTGAAGACTAGGCGGTCCCCGTCGTACACGGCGAAGGCAACCTTCGACGCTGACGAACCTTCGATGCGAGCAGATATGGTTCCTTGGACCGTTTTCAAGCTGCCGTCAAGCTTGTAGTCGATGCGTAGATCTTCGATCCGAGCTTGGTAAGTCTCCAGCCTGACTTCGCGCCAAGGACCACATGTGTTGAGAATTGGGCCCCAATCCCATCCCCAATGGTACTGTGCTTTGCGCACTGCGAGCCTGGCCATGTCACCATTGAAGCCCACCCATTTGTGCTCAGGATGCTGGTCCTTGATTTTGATGGCCTCCAATCGCGCAGAAGCAAAATCGATCTCGAGCACGTTGCTTGATTCGAATTGGAGCTTTTTGGTAACGTCGAGACGGTGTGGAATGAACATGTTGTCGCTTTCGAGAATAGTTTCGCCATTGAGCTTTACAGTCGCGAAAGTATCCAGGCCATCGAAAGCCAGCACGTGCAC
>SEHC01000586.1 GCA_004173415.1 Lysobacteraceae bacterium | reverse complement strand
TCCTGTGCCTCATCACCAGCCAGGCCCACGCGGCAGCCACGATCGAGAAGGTGGAGATCCGGGGTTTCAACCCGGACAACGAGACCGAGGCGTTGATGGTCGAGAACATCAACGTGGCGTTGTCGCTGAACGATGTGATCGGCCGCCGCCAGGGCGAATCGCGGCTGGAATACCTGATGAGCGAGGCCCAGGCCGAGACCCGCGAGGCGCTGGAACCGTTCGGCTACTACTCGCCGGAGATCAGCGTCGAGGCGGCCCGCCCCGGCGGCGAGGATGAACGCATCACCGTGGTGGTCCAGGTCGACAAGGGCGAGCCGGTGCGGGTGCGGCACTCGGACCTGAGCATCGAGGGCGAAGGCGGCAGCGACCGTTACCTGAAGGAAGACCTGGCCGCGTTCCGGCCCCAGGTGGGCGACATCTTCGACCACACCACCTACGAGACCAGCAAGACCCAGATCGTGCGCAGGCTGGCCGACCGTGGCTACTTCGACGCCGACTTCATCCATCGCCGGGTCGAGGTGACCCGCGCCGAACGCGCCGCCGATGTCGACCTGACCTGGGCCAGCGGAATCCGCTACGACATGGGGCCGACGGTGTTCCACCAGGACAAGTTCCGCGCCGGCCTGCTGGACAAGCTGGTGTACTGGGAGGAGGGCAGTTACTTCCACCAGGGCAAGCTGGACCGGCTGCGCGAATCGCTGCTGGGCCTGGATTATTTCAACAACATCGACATCCAGGCCCGGCCCGAGGACGCGGTCGACGGGCGCGTACCGGTCGACGTCAACCTGACCCTGGCCAAGCGCGACATCTACACCACCGGCGTCAGCTACGGCACCGAGAGCGGCGCCGGCGTGCGCTTCGGCCTGGACCGGCGCTACGTCAACTCGCGCGGACACAAGCTGTCCACCCAGCTGGACTATGCGCAGAAGCGCAAGAGCTTCGTCACCCAGTACCGGATCCCGGCATTCAAGTGGCTGGATGGCTGGTATGCGGCGACCCTGCAGGCCTACGACGAACAGACCAAGTACATCGACACCCGGCGCCTGGAGCTGATCGGCAGCCGCAGCGGCGAGTTGAACGACCAGTGGACCGCGATCGCCTCGCTGCACGTGCTGCGCGAGCGCTGGAGCTATGGCGAGACCGTCAGCGGCGTGGCGCCCAGCTACCAGTACTCCACCCTGACCTATCCGCAGATCAGCGGCCAGTACGCCGACGTGGACGATCGCGCCTTCCCGCGCCGCGGCTTCAGCGGCAGCGTCGCCTTGCGCGGCGGGGT
>SEHC01000123.1 GCA_004173415.1 Lysobacteraceae bacterium | reverse complement strand
TGGTTCAGGGCGCGGAAGTGGCGCTTGACCGACTCCCACGCGCCCTTGGCGGTGATGCCCATGCCCTTGTGGTCGTAGCCGACCGAGCCGCCGGAGGCGAAGGCATCGCCCATCCAGAAACCATGGGCGATGGCCAGGCCGTTGGCGATGTCCGAGAACGTGGCCGTGCCCTTGTCCGCCGCGACCACCAGGTACGGGTCGTCGTTGTCATGGCGGACCACGTCGAGCGGCGGCACGATCTTGTTGCCGACGATGTTGTCGGTGATGTCGAGCAAGCCCTGGATGAACATCTTGTAGCAGGCGATGCCTTCGGCGAGCACGGCGTCACGGTCGCCAGCGGCCGGCGGCTGCTTGACGATGAAGCCGCCCTTGGCCCCGACCGGCACGATCACGGTGTTCTTGACCATCTGTGCCTTGACCAGGCCCAGCACCTCGGTGCGGAAATCCTCGCGCCGGTCGGACCAGCGCAAGCCTCCGCGCGCGACCGGGCCGAAGCGCAGGTGCACGCCTTCGACGCGAGGCCCGTAGACGAAGATCTCGCGGTAGGGCCTGGGCTTGGGCAGGTCGGGGACCCGTGCCGAATCCAGCTTGAAGCTGATCGTGTGCGCAGGCTTGCCGCTGCCAGCGGCTTGGTAGTAGCTGGTCCGCAGGGTCGCCTCGATCACGCCCATGAAGCCGCGCAGGATTCGATCCTCGTCCAGGCTGGAAACCTGGTCCATGAACTTGAGCAGGGCCTTGCGGGCCGCTTCGACCTGGCGATCGCGCGACTGGCCGCGCGCGTCGACCAGCGGCTGCAGGGCCTTGATCGTGGCCTCGTCGCCGCCGGCCAACGCCTGCAACTGCCGGCCAAGGCGTTCCTGGCCCTGCTTGATCTCCAGCTTGCTCTCGCTGCCGGTGGACGGATCGAAACGCGCCTCGAACTGTTCGACCAGCAACCTGGCCAGCAGCGGGTAGCGATTCAGTGTTTCCTCCACATAGGCCTGCGAGTACGGCACTCCGGTCTGCAGCAGGTACTTGCAGTACCCGCGGAGCAGCGCGACCTGGCGCCACTCCAGGCCGGCGCCCAGCACCAGGCGGTTGAAGCCGTCGTTCTCCGCATCGCCATGCCAGACCCGGGCGAAGGCGTCCTCGAAGGCGGCGTGGCAGCCGTCCACGTCGAACATGCCGGCGGCGGGTTCGACCTCGAATTCCTGGATATAGGCCGGGGTGGCGCCGCTGTCGATCCGGAAGGGATGTTCGGAGATCACCCGCAGGCCCATGTTCTCCATCAACGGGAGTACATCGGACAGCGGGATGTCGTGGCCCTGGCGGTACAGGTTGAGGCGCAGGCGTCCTTCGCCGTGGCGGCCGCCGCGCGCCTTGTGCAGGCTCAGGCGCAGGTCGTCGGGGCCGGCCAGCGCGGCCAGGTGCTCGACGTCGTTGGCCGCGATTTCCGGCGACACGGTCTCGATGTAACCGGCCGGAAGCGCGCGTGCGTAGCCGCCCGACAGCCTCAGCCCGCTGGATTCGCCGTGGCGGGCGATCAGGGTTTCGCGCAGGTCGTCCTGCCAGTTGCGCAGCAGGTGGGCCAGGCGCGCTTCCAGTTCGGCGGTGTCCACGTCGACCTGCGTGCCGGTCGCCGGGCGCACCACCAGGTGCAGTTGCGCCAGCGGCGACTCGCCCACCTGCACGGTGGTGTCGACGAACTCGCCGTGCAATGCCTCCTTGAGCAGCGCTTCGATGCGCAGGCGCACGTCGGTGTTGAAGCGCTCGCGCGGGATGTAGACCAGGGCCGAGAAGAAGCGGCCGTAGCGGTCGCGGCGCAGGAACAGCTTGCTGCGTACCCGCTCCTGCAGGCCGAGGATGCCCAGGCTGGTGCGGCTGAGTTCTTCTTCGCTGGACTGGAACAGCTCCTCGCGCGGCAGCGTTTCCAGGATGTGGCGCAGGGCCTTGCCGCTGTGGCTCTCGGCGGCCAGCCCGGACTGCCGCATCACGTGGTCGTGGCGCTGGCGGACCAGCGGGATCTCCCACGGGCGGCGGTTGTATGCGCTGGAGGTATACAGGCCGATGAAGCGCTGTTCGGCCACCGGGTTGCCCTTGGCGTCGAACTCGAGCACGCCGATGTAATCCATGTTGCCGGGGCGGTGCACGCTGGAACGCGCGTTGGTCTTGGTCAGGATCAGCGTGTCCACCGAGCCGGACTGCGGCATGTAGTGGGCGGCCATCGACTTGACGTTGCGCGGCACCGAGCTGCGGCTGTCGCGAAGCAGCCCCAGGCCGCCCTCGGCGGCCTGCAGGATCGGCTCGCCGCCCTGGCGTTCGATCCGGTACTCGCGATAGCCGAAGAAGGTGAAGTGGTCGTCGGCCGCCCAGCGCAGGAATTCCTGCGCCTCGCGGCGGCCGGCATCGTCGACCGGCATCCGGCGCGTGGCCAGCTCCTCCGACAACGCCAGCATCCGCTCGCGCATTGCGCTCCAGTCCTGGACGATGCTGCGGACCTCGCCCAGCACGGTGCGGATGCGGGCTTCGATCACCGGCATCTGCTCGGCCGGCTGGCGGTCGATCTCCAGCAGCATCAGCGACTCGGGCGCGCCCTCGCCCACCCCGGTCAGCTTGCCGGCCTTGTCACGGGTCATGCGCAGCAGGGGATGGCCCAGGACATGCACGCCGATGCCGGCTTCGGCCAGGGCCATGCTCACCGAGTCGACCAGGAACGGCATGTCGTCGTTGACGATCTGCAGGACGGTGTGCGGGGATTCCCAGCCGTTGGCCTTGAGGCTGGCGTTGAACACGCGGACGTTGGGGGTGCGCGCCTTGCGCACGCGGGCGAACTCGAGCATGTCGCAGGCCACGGCGGCCCAGGCGTCGGCGGAATGATGCGGGTATTCGTCATCCTCCAGGCGCTTGTAGAAGGAGGCGGCGAAGGCCATGGCCTCGGCCTGGCGCGACGCGGGCAGGCGTTTGCGGATGGCGGCGAAAATGGGTTCGAGCGAGAAACCGGCAGCCTTGGCCGGCGCGGATTTCGCTGCCGGGGCCTTGCTGGCTGAAGAGGGGGTTTTGCTGGCGGCCTTGGTGCTGGGCTTGGAGCTGGCCTTGGTGCTGGCCTTTGATGCGGCCTTGGTCGTGGCTTTGGAAGGAGGTTTGGAGGACTTCTTGGAATTGCCGGCAGCGTTCATGCAGGGATCGTGCTCTGTGATTAAACGGTCCGCCAATTGTAGCCTCGCAGGCCCGATCGGCTTTGCTGCGTGGCCACATATCCAGCCTCTGTCCACCGTGCGTGCCGGGCAAACCTCATGCAGCGCAGGCTTCGGATCACGATGTGGTCATCAAGATCGGGCCACGCGCAAGCCTCTCATCGGCAACGCCCCGTTCCACGAAAACGCCACGTGGTGCGCTGGCTTAATTGTGAACTGGACGGTATAGTCCAGCCGGTGCAAACAGTCCCCGCATCCAGCGCCTCCGCCCAACGCCGCCTCGAGGTGCACCGGGCCGTGCGCGAACTGCTGTCCGAACAGGGCTTCCGCATGAGCATGGACGCAGTGGCGGCGCGCGCCGGCTGCTCGAAGCAGACCTTGTATGCGCACTTCGGCAGCAAGCAGGAGTTGATGCGCAGCGTCATGCAGGAATACCTGGACATGGCCACCGCGCGCCTGGACGACGGCGTGGACGACCCGCGCACTGCACTGCTGGGATTCGCCCTGGAACACCTCGAGCGCCTTTCCGATCCGCTGGTCGCCAGCACCCGCCAGTTGCTCGGCGACGAAGCCACTCAATTCCCCGAAGAAGCGCGCGCCCTGTACCGTGGCGGCTGCGAGACCCTGCATCAGCGACTTGCCGAATGGCTGGCCCGGGCCATGCGCCGCGGACAGCTCAGGCATGACGATCCTCACTACGCCGCTGAGCTGCTGATGGGCATGATCGTCGGCCTGGACCTGGAACGACGCCGCTTCGCGATGCCTTCGCGCGACACCGACGCACTTCGCGATCGCTGGGCCGGATTCGCCGTCGACGCCTTCCTTCGCGCCTTCGCGCCGACGCCAGCAACCGCCCCATAGAATTCACGCCACGCAATCCAAGTCTCGACCCGGAGTCCGACCCCATGCCCCCCATCATTCGCCCGATCACCCTCGGCGCCGCCCTGCTGTTGGCCCTGGCTGCCTGCAAGCAGCCGGAACAGGCCGCCCCTCCGCCTCCGGAAGTGGGCGTGGTCACGGCCGTGCCGCAGGTGGTGCCGCTGGAGCGCGACCTGGTCGGCCGCCTGGCCCCGTTCCGCAGCGCCGACGTGCGCGCCCGCGTGCCCGGCGTGCTGACCAGGCGCATCTACCAGGAAGGCAGCGACGTGAGCGAGGGCCAGGTGATGTTCCTGATCGACCCGGCGCCGCTGCAGGCTTCGCTCAGCGCCAGCCAGGCCCAGCTGGCCTCGGCCCAGGCCAGCTATGCCAATGCCCACGTCGCCGCCCAGCGCGCCCGCCAGTTGATCGCGCAGAAGTTCGTGTCCCGCTCGGACCTGGACAACGCCGAGGCCGCCGAGCGCAGCGCCGCGGCCGCCGTGCAGCAGGCCAAGGCCGGACTGGCCGCGTCGCGCATCAACCTGGACTACGCCAGCGTCCGCGCACCGATTTCCGGGCGGGCCGGCAAGCAGCAGGTGACCGAAGGCGCGCTGGTCGGCCAGGGCGACGTGACCCTGCTGACCACGGTCGACCAGATCGATCCGCTGTACGTCAATTTCTCGATGAGCGTTTCCGAGCTCGAGGCACTGCGCAACGCGCAGCGGGCAGGCGGCGTGTCGCTGCAGGGCGACGGCCAGGCCAAGGTGCGGGTCGCCCTGGGCGATGGCAGCCTCTATGGCGAAACCGGCACGCTGGATTTTTCCGGCGTGGTGGTCGATCCGCAGACCGGCGCGGTCTCGCTGCGCGCGCAGCTTCCCAACCCGGACAAGTTCCTGCTGCCTGGCAGCTTCGTCACCCTGAAGGCGACGCTGGGAGAACAGAACAACGTCTTCCTGGTCCCGCAGCCGGCGGTGCAGCGCGACACCCAGGGCGCCTACGTGATGGTGGTCGGCAAGGACGGCAAGGTCCTGCGCAAGAACGTGACCACCTCCGGCACCCGCGAAGGCAGCTGGCTGGTGACCGCCGGCCTCGCCGCTGGCGATTCGGTGATCGCCGCCGGGCTGCAGAAGGTCAAGGAAGGGGCGCCGGCCAAGGCCACGCCCTGGAAGCCTGAGCCAGCGCCCACCGGTGCGCCTGGCGCCGCGGCCGCCGGCCCTGCTGCCCCCGCCGCCTCGCAAGAGGATGCCGCGGCGCCCGCTGCGCAAGCCGACGCACAGAAGAACTGATAAAGGCGCCACGACATGTCCAAGTTCTTCATCGACCACCCGATCTTCGCCTGGGTGGTGGCGATCCTGATCTCGCTCTCCGGCGTGATCGCGATCCTCGGCCTCGGCGTCGAGTCCTACCCTTCCATCGCACCGCCGCAGGTGACGGTCAGCGCCAGTTACCCGGGCGCCAGCGCCGACACGGCCGAGAAGTCGGTCACCCAGGTGATCGAGCAGCAACTGACCGGCATCGACCACCTGCTGTACTTCAGCTCTTCCTCCAGCGCCAGCGGACGGGTCAGCATCACCCTCACCTTCGAAACCGGCACCGACGCCGACATCGCCCAGGTGCAGGTCCAGAACAAGGTCGCCCTGGCCACGCCGCGCCTGCCGACCGAGGTCACCCAGCAGGGCGTGGTCGTGGCCAAGGCCAATGCCGGCTTCCTGATGGTGGTGGGCCTGCGCTCGGGCGATGGCACGGTCGATCGCAACCGGCTCAACGACATCGTCGGCTCGCGCGTGCTCGACCAGATCTCCCGCATCCCCGGCGTGGGCAGCACCCAGCAGTTCGGTTCCGAGTACGCCATGAACATCTGGCTCAACCCGGACCGGCTGCAGGGTTACGGCATGTCGGCCAGCCAGGTGCTGAGCGCCATCCGCGGACAGAACGTGCAGTTCGCCGCCGGTTCGGTCGGCGCCGCGCCCGCTCCCTCGGGCCAGGGCTTCACCGCGACCGTGTCGGCCGAAGGCCGCTTCAGCTCCCCCGAACAGTTCGAGAACATCATCCTGCGCGCGGACCGGGACGGCACCACGGTGCGCCTGAAGGACGTGGCCCGGGTGGAATTCGGCGCGCAGAGCTACGGCTTCGACACCAAGTACAACGGCAA
>SEHC01000585.1 GCA_004173415.1 Lysobacteraceae bacterium | reverse complement strand
GCGCGGAAACCAGTACCAGCAGTGCGGACAACAACAGGTTCCGGGACATCGCAGGACTCCTCAGTGGGGGGTGGCGGGCACGGTAGCCCGCTCGCAACGGACCGCAGGTGAAGGGCGCAGGGGACCCGCCCTCACGCCTTGGCCGCCCAGGTGTCGCGCAGGGTCACGCTGCGGTTGAACACCGGCGCGTCGCTTCGATGGTCATGGCGATCGGCGACGAAGTAGCCGGTGCGCTCGAACTGGAACGACTGCTCGGCATTGGCTGCCGCTGCGGCCGGCTCGACATAGCCGCGCACGGACTTGCGCGACTCGGGGTTCAGGTATTGCTGGTAGGTCTTGCCCTCGGATTCGTCGTCCGGATCCGGCACCGTGAACAGCCGGTCGTACAGGCGGATCTCGGCGGCCAGCGCATGCTTGGCGCTGACCCAGTGGATGGTGCCCTTGATCTTGCGTTCGGCGCCTTGCATGCCGGGGCGCGATTCGGGATCCAGCCAGCCGCGCAGCTCGATCACGTCGCCGGCGTCGTTCTTCACCACCTCGTCGCAGCGCACGATGCCGGCGCCGCGCAGCCGCACTTCACCCCCGGGGATCAGGCGCTTGAAGCCCTTGGGCGGGATCTCGGCGAAGTCCTCGCGCTCGATCCACAGTTCCCGCGAGAACGGGATTTCGCGCTTGCCGAAGTTCTCGTCCTTGGGGTGGTTGGAAAAAACCAGGGTCTCGTCGTGGTCTTCCGGCAGGTTGGCCAGGACCAGCCTGAGCGGTTCCAGCACCGCCATGCGCCGCGGCGCGGCCGCGTCCAGGTCGTCGCGCAGGCAGCCCTCCAGCACGCTGAAATCCAGCAGCGAGTTCTGCTTGCTGATGCCGACGCGGTCGACCAGCAGGCGCAGCGAGGCCGGCGTATAGCCGCGACGACGAAGGCCCTGCAGGGTGGGCATGCGCGGGTCGTCCCAGCCATCGACCAGCTTCTCGCCGACCAGCGTGGTCAGCTTGCGCTTGCTCATCACCGTGTAGTTGATGTTGAGGCGCGAGAATTCGATCTGCCGCGGCTTGGCCGCTTCCCTGGGCAGGCCGCGGTCCAGCAGCGGCTGCAGCAGCTGCGGGTGGCCGGCCAGGTCGACCTTGTCCACGCACCAGTCGTACAGCGGGCGGTGGTCCTCGAACTCCAGCGTGCACAGCGAATGGGTGATGCCTTCGACCGCGTCGCCCAGCGCATGGGCGAAGTCGTACATCGGGTAGATCGGCCAGGCGTTGCCGGTGTTCTGGTGTTCCACGTGCTTGATCC
>SEHC01000584.1 GCA_004173415.1 Lysobacteraceae bacterium | reverse complement strand
GCCGCCGCCCTGGTCACCGGCAACACCGTGGTGTTCAAGGGCGCCACCGACACGCCCTGGGCCGGTCGCCTGCTGGCCGACTGCCTGCGCGACGCGGGATTGCCGGCGGGGGTGTTCCATTACCTCAACGGCCACGGCAGCGACGTCGGCCAAGCCCTGGCCGACCACCCGCATACCGCCGGCCTCACCTTCACCGGTTCCTTCGAGGTCGGCATGCGCCTGTACCGTGGCATGGCCGCCGGCGCCTACCCGCGCCCCTGCATCGCCGAGATGGGCGGGAAGAACGCCTGCGTGGTCACCGCCCGCGCGGACCTGGAGCGCGCCGCCACCGGCATCGTGCGCTCGGCGTTCGGGTTGAGCGGGCAGAAGTGCTCGGCGCTGTCGCGGGTGTACGTGGACGACGCGGTGGCCGATGCGCTGGTCCACCGGCTGCTGGAGAAGATCGCCGCGCTGCGCGTCGGCGACCCCTGCCGGCGCGAGAACTGGATGGGACCGGTGGCCACCGCCCGCGCGCTGCACAACTACGAACGCTGCACGGCGCTGCTCGCGCGCCATGGCGGCCGGATCCTGGCCGGCGGCCACCGGCTGCAGGAGGGCGACCTGGCCCACGGCTGGTTCGTCGCCCCGACCCTGGCCGAAGCGCCCGCCGACCATCCGCTGTTCGGCGAGGAGATGTTCCTGCCGGTGCTGATGCTGTGCCGGGTCAACGACCGGGTGGAGGCCCTGCGCCTGGCCAACGATTCGCCGCTCGGGCTGAGCGCCGGCTGCTACGGCGACGACGACGACGTGGCCTATTTCCTCGAGCACATCGAGGCTGGCGTCACCTACGCCAACCGCCCCCAGGGCGCGACCACCGGGGCCTGGCCGGGCTACCAGCCGTTCGGTGGCTGGAAGGGTTCCGGCACCACCGGCAAGGCGATCGCCTCGTCCCATTACCTGGCCCTGTACCAGCGCGAGCAGTCGCGCACGCGGGTCGAATGAGCGCGCGCTTCCTGTCGCTGGCCGATGCGGTCGCCGAGCACGTGCACGACGGCGCCTGCGTGGCGCTGGAAGGATTCACCCACCTGATCCCGTACGCCGCGGGCCACGAGATCATCCGCCAGCGCCGCCGCGGGCTGCACCTGGTGCGCATGACCCCGGACCTGGTCTACGACCAGATGATCGGCATGGGCTGCGCGCGCAAGCTGACCTTCTCCTGGGGCGGTAATCCGGGGGTGGGTTCGCTGCACCGCCTGCGCGATGCGGTCGAGCACCAGTGGCCGCGCGCCCTGGAGCTGGACGA